>JBFJWO010000041.1:0-15678 GCA_041623575.1 Gammaproteobacteria bacterium | reverse complement strand
GGCCTGCGGGTCCTCGCGGCCGTCATCGCGGCGAGAGGGGTAGGGGCGATAGAGCGAACTCGTCCACTCGGCGAGGCTGCCTGCCAGGTCGTGCACACCCTCCGGCGTGGCTCCGCGCGGGCGTGAGCCGACCGGTACTGTATCGCCGCGGCGCCGGCCGTAGACGGCGAGTTCCGGCGTGGGTGCGTGCTCTCCCCAGGGATAGGTCCGCCCGCCCGGTCCGCGCGCCGCCGCTTCCCACTCGGCTTCGCTCGGCAGGCGGCCCCCGCGCCATCGGCAGTAGGCACGCGCGCCGAACCAGGTCACCTCGGTTACCGGGTGGTCTTCGAACCCGGGGCGCGCGGCGAAGCGCTCGTCGCGCAGACCGATGCGTGCGTCGCTGTCGTCGAGTTCGATGTGAGGGCGTTCGCTGCCGTGTGGCGGGCCGTGGAACACCAGCGCGGCATCGGGGCCGCCGAGCGCTGTTCTCGGCACGTCCCCGGCCGCGGCGTCCGCGTGCACGACGATGTCCAGCGCGTCTAGGTAGGCGCTGAACTGCCGGTTGGTCACTTCGTAGCGGTCGATGTGAAACGCCGCCAGCTCGACACGGTGCGCAGGGCCGGCCGTCCCGGCAACGCCGTCGCCGATCAGGTACTTGCCGGCAGCGATCGGGACGGTGTCCTGCGCGTCGGCGGCGCCCGCCCCGATCGCGGCGACGAGGCAAACCGTGCGCAGTAGCGATCCCGCCGCGGTCGCCCGCGTGCTCGTCGCAGCCGCGACGGTTCTCATGCGTGCTTCGCGCCGGGTCCCGCGGGTCGTGTGTCGCATCGGTCCTCCGTCGACGTCGGGCAGCCGAGGCCCCTTCGTCGTTGCTCGTTGGCGGTCGCCGGGCGTGCGCCGGCGGCGTGGCCGGCGGGCGGGAAGACGAGTATCGACGCCCTCGCCGCGGCCGGCAATACCACGTCCCCGCGGGCACCCGCTCCCGCCGTCCGGCGGCGACCCGCAAAGCGATATCCCGGGCCGCAAGCGCCCGCTCGTCGAAGCGCGAAAGGCCTTCACCGCTGCCCGGAACGGGCCTCGCCCGCCACTTGAAATTTGCACGCAAAGCCTTACATTTGCGCGCAATTTCCGGGTCCGACGGCGCTTGGCCGGCACGCCCGGATGAACCATCCAGCGGAGGTGAACGCCGATGACCAGCACGCTTGCGACGCGGCTGCCGACCCCGGCCGCCGACCTGCAAGGCTACCTCAAAGCCGTGCACGCTTTTCCCATGCTCGCGCCCGGCGAGGAGCACGAACTCGCGGTTCGCTACCGCACCGGGAACGATCTGTCGGCCGCGTGGCGGCTGGTGACTTCGCACCTGCGGTTCGTGGTCAAGATCGCGCGCGGTTACCGCGGCTACAACCTGCCCGAGGAAGACCTCATCCAGGAGGGCAACATCGGGCTGATGAAAGCGGTCAAGCGCTTCGACCCGGAGGTCGGCGTGCGGCTGTCCTCGTTCGCGCTGAGCTGGATCAAGGCCGAGATACACGAGTACGTGCTGCGCAACTGGCGCATCGTCAAGGTCGCCACCACCAAGGCGCAGCGCAAGCTATTCTTCCGGCTGCGCGGTGCCAAACGCCGGCTCGGCTGGCTCGGCGCCGACGAGGTCGACAGGATCGCCGAAGACCTCGAGGTGCGAGCCAGCGACGTGATGGAAATGGAGCAGCGCCTGCATGCCCACGACGCACCGTTCGACGGCACGCCCGGCAACGACGAGGACGAGCGCCCGGCGCCCGCGGCGCTGCTCGAAGACCGGCGCTCCGATCCGGGCGAGGCGGTGGCCGAGGCCGAGTGGCGGGATGTCGCCGGCGAGCGCATGAAGGGCGCCCTGGCGGCGCTGGACGATCGCAGCCGCGACATCGTGACGCGCCGCTGGCTGATCGAGCCCAAGGCCAAGCTGCGCGAACTGGCCGAAGACTACTCGGTGTCGGCCGAACGGATTCGCCAGATCGAGCGCGACGCGTTCGCGCGCCTGCGCACGGCTCTCGAGGCCGACCGGCTGGTCGACTGACGTTGCCGACGCGCGAGCGCCGTCCAGCGCTCGCGACTTCACCACAGGAGACAAAGAAACGGGGCCCGACGGCCCCGTTTTTCAACCCCGCCCGGCGGCGGGTCGTTGCATCGCAGCGGCCCTCAGCCCACTTCGATGCGTCGCGGCTGGACGGTCTTCTTCTTGGGAATGACGATCTCCAGTACGCCATGGGCGCCGCGGGCGGTGATGCCCTCCGCGTCGGCCGAGTCCGGCAGGCTGAAGCGGCGGTGAAAGGCGCCGTGCAGGCGCTCGACGCGCCGGAAACCCTGTTCCCCGCCGTCCTCGCGCGCTTCGAGCTTGCGCTCGCCACGGATCGTGAGCACGCCCTTTTCCATCGTCACTTCGATGTCTTTCGGCTCGACGCCCGGGATGTCGGCGGCGAGCACGAAGGATTCCGTGGTCTCGCGGATGTCGACCGCCGGTGCCCAACTGCTGGTCACCACGTTGGTGCCGTCGCCGTTCTGGCTCAGCGCGTCGTTGAAGGCCCGGTTCACCTCCTCGCTCAGCCGGCGCAGGTCGTTCCAGGGATGTTGCATGGCTACCTCCGTTAGGTCGAGTGGCCGCGGCCAGGTGCCGCGGTGCCCCGCAGATGGGTACGGCCACGGAATTTTCAAACCCCGGGAGGCTGTCGGGCACGGCGTTTTCGACGGCCTTCCCGGCGGCACAGGGGTGTGGCGCCCGGTCGACGACTGCAAGTCGTTGAAATGAAAGCAAGTCGACAGTCTCATGCCCGACGCAGCGCGTTGCAAAAGACACCGGCACCGGATGTGCTTTTTCAACCTGCGGCCGACGGGCAATGCCGGCGGCCGGTCAAGTTCACCGGCGCGCGGCCGATCCCCCGCAGATGCGCCATCGCGCCAAGACCACCGCCACCCTGATCGGCGTTGCCACCGCCGGCATCACGCTGCTCGGCGGTATCGCCTTCTTCTCCGGTCGTGCGGCATTGCACGAAGCCGCGCTGAGTCACCTCGAGGCAATCGCCAACACCCAGGTGCGCGCCCTGAGCCAGCTGATGGGTGCCTACCGGCGCACGGTAGCGCAGATCGCCGGGCGCGCCGACCTGCAGCGGGCGCTGCTGGACTACCTGGACGCGCCCGCGGTGCCGCCGGCCCGGGCCGGCGATATCCTGCGCGCGGCCGCAGTGCCGGCACAGCTGGTGCGCGGGATCGAATTGCTCACCCTCGAGGGGCGCGTGGTCGCCGCCACGCACCCGGTCGATCCCGGCGATCCGCGCCCGGGTCCCGAGGCGCTGCGCGCGGCCGCCGAGGGTTTCGAGCTGCAGGGTGTGGTGCACCGCGCGGGGCAACGGCTCGCCATTGCCGGGCCGGTGTCGGTCGCGGGCGAGGTGCGCGGACTGGTACGGGTGGAAATGGACCCGGGGGAGCTGTTCGCGGTGGTGAACGACCACACCGGGCTCGGCGCAACCGGCGAGACCGTGCTTGCGCATCGCGACGAGACCGGCGCGGTGGTGTTCCTGACCCCGACCCGCCGGGATCCGCACGCCACGTCCACCGAGCCGGTGACGCCATCGCGCACCGACGTTGCGATGAGCCTGGCGCTGCGCGGTGAGCAGGGGGTGTGGAGCGAGGGCATCGTCGACCACACCGGCGAGCCGGTCGTGGCTGTGACCCGCCACCTGCCGGGTCCCGACTGGGGGCTGGTGGCCACGATGCACATCGGCGAGATAGAGCGGCCCATCCGCCACCTGCTGCTGGCCCTGGCCGGTGGCGGGACACTGGTGATCGTGCTGCTCGGGCTGGTCAGCCACCGCCTGGCCAGCCACCTCAGCGCACCGTTGCAGGAAGTGGGCGAGGTGGCCGCCCGCATCGAACGCGGCGACTGGGACGCGCGGGTCACGATCGAGACCGACGACGAGTTCGGCGCGCTCGGGCGGCGCATCAACCGCATGGCCGCCCAGTTGTCGGTGACCGTGCAGAAGCTCTGGGCGGACAACGAAGCGCGGGTGCGCAGCGACGAGTCCAGCCGTGCCGAGGCGCGTTTCCGGCTTGCGGTCGACGCCTCGCCGGCCGCGATGCTGATGGTCAACCCGCGCGGGCGGCTGGTGCTGGCCAACCGCGCCGCCGAGGCGCTGTTCGGGTACACCCGCGACGAGCTGCTGGGCCTGTCGGTGGAAGTGCTGATCCCGGCGCGTCATCGTGACGACCACGCGCGCTACCGCCAGCAGTTCGGTCAGCAACCGCGGGCGCGCTCGATGGGCAAGGGCAGGGACCTCTACGCGGTGTGCAAGGACGGCTCCGAGGTGGCGGTCGAGATCGGGCTGAACCCGGTGCACACGCCGGACGGCGAGATGGTACTGGCCGCGGTGATGGACATCACCGAGCGCAAGGCTTCGGTGCGGGCGCTGGCCGACAAGACCGAGGCGCTGGCGGCAGCCAACGAGGAGCTCGAGCAGTTCGCCTACGCCGCCTCGCACGACCTGCGCTCGCCGTTGCGCGGCATCTCGCACCTTGCCGAGTGGATCGCCGAGGACCTCGGCGACGACGTGGGCGAGGAGGTGGCGGGCAACATCGAGCGGCTGCAGGCGCGGGTGCAGCGCATGGACAACCTGATCCAGGACCTGCTCGATTACTCGCGGGCCGGGCGCAGCGACGAAGCGGCCGAGCCCACCGACCTCGCGCAACTGGTCGAAGACATCTGCGCGGAGTTCGCACCGGCCGATCTCCAGGTCACCGGCGTGGACAGCCTGCCGAGCGTGCGCGCGGCGCGCACGCCGCTGGCTACCGTGCTGCGCAACCTGATCGGCAACGCGCTGGCTCACCACGACCGCGAGTCGGTGCACATCGCGCTCGGTTGCGAGGCCGGCGAGGAAGGCATCACGCTGCGCGTGGAAGACGACGGTCCGGGGATCGAGGCGCGGTTCCAGGCGCGCGTGTTCCAGATGTTCGAGCGCCTCGGCCCCACCACCAGCGACTGCGGCAGCGGGATCGGACTCGCGCTGGTGCGCCGGCTGGTCGAGCGCGCCGGCGGACGCATCGTGCTGACGTCGCCGGTCCGCGACGGGCGCGGCTGCCGCTTCGAGTTCACCTGGCCCGAGAGCCAGGGCGTGGCGTGCCCGGCGCCGGCGCCAGTCGCCCGCCTCGCGTCGAACGACGAGCATGGCCGATGCCGGTCGAGCGCGAATTTCTCCGACAACGACCGGTGCGACCCGAGCCCGGAGGTCCGGCGAGAGCCGGCGAGGACGTGATGAACGAAAGAATCCTCATCGTCGACGACGACGAAGTCACACGCTGCCACGTCGCGCGCCTGCTGCGACGCGGGCGCGCGGGATGTGAACTGATAGAAGCCGACAGTGTCGATTCGGCCTACGAGGCCATTCACCGGCGCGAGCCCGACTGCACGCTGCTCGACTTCCGACTCGGCGACGGCACGGCCTTCGACCTGCTGAGCCGTTTCGTCGAACGTGCCGAGCCGTTGCCGTCGATCGTCATGCTGACGGGGATGGGCAGCGAGAAGGTCGCCGTCGACGCCCTCAAGCTCGGCGTACAGGACTACCTGGGCAAGGATGACCTGGACCCCGACGCGCTGTGGCATACCCTGGAGCAGGCCATGCACAAGGCCCGCGAGGCACGCCACCGCCAGCAACGCGCGCTGGAGCTCGAGCACCTCAGCCTGCACGACGAGCTGACCGGGCTGCCGAACCGGCGCCTGTTCGGCGACCGCCTGCAGCAGGCGCGCCTGGCGGCCAACCGCAACGGCTCGGCGTTCGCCGTGCTGGTGATCGATCTCGACCTGTTCAAGTCGGTGAACGACCGCTTCGGTCACGCCGTCGGCGACCGCGTGTTGAAGCTCGCCGCCGAGCGGATGCGCGCGGTGATGCGAAGCTCCGATACCCTGGCGCGCACCGGCGGCGACGAGTTTGCCGCCATTCTCGGCGGTGTGCGCGAGTCCGGCGCACTACAGGTGGCGAACAAGATGCGCGCCGTGGTCAGCGAGCCCCTGGAACTCGACGTGGGCGGCGTCGCGATCGGCGCCTCGATCGGCATCGCCATTTTCCCGGTGCACGGTCACGAGCTCGAGACTCTGCTGGTCAATGCCGACGCGGCGATGTACGCGGCCAAGCAATCGCGCGAAGGTCCCGTCGTGTGCGGGGCGGCGCCTGCTCAGCGTGCGCGAGCCGACGAGTCCCGGTCGTCGTGCCTGCTCGAACCCACCGTGGCCCTGCAGGGAGGGGCCGTGCAGGGCCTGCAGGTGGTCGCGCGGGGCGACGGGACGGGTCCGTTCGCCCTGGCCGACACGGCGTTGGATTTGTTGGCGCGCCTGGCCGGGCGCGGCATCGAACTGCCGGTGTCGATCGAGCTGTCCGCGTTGTCGCCCGAAGTCGGCCGACTGCCCGACTACCTGGCCGACGCGCTCGGTGAGCGCGGGGTCGCGCCCGGCCTGCTCGGTGTCGAGTGGATCAGCGCCCCCGGGCGCACCGACCTGATGGACGTGGAGCACGCGCTCAACCGCCTGCTGCGGGTCGGGCTGCGGGTCGGCATCGCCGGGTCCGGTAACCGTGGCAACGCCGTCTACCTGCTGCGCAAGGTCTCGGCCCACGACCTGGTGCTCGACCGGGCTCTCATCGCCGAGGCGGACTACGACGCGCGTGCCGAGGTCGTGGTGCGCACGCTCGTGAACCTCGGCGAGGGCCTCGGGTGCCGGGTCATCGCGCCCGCGGTGAAGAACGAGCAGCTGCGCGAGCGCCTGATCGGACTGGGTGTCCGCTCGGGGCGCGGTGTGGCCCTCGCGCCGCGTTTCGGCCAGGATTCGCTGCTCGAGTGGCTGGCCGAGCACGGCATCGGGGCCCGCGGCCACCCGCCGGCGGCGCAGGCCAAAGGGTAGTCGCCCGCCGCTCCCGCGCTGTTCGCCGCGGAGTCGTTACTCCCTCTCGTTGCCATGGCGTCCCTCGACCGGGGGTGTGCGCAAGGCGTTCGCCGCAGCGTGCGTACTGTGTTGCCGGCGCCGGTGCTAGACTAGTGCCCGCCCGCGGTCGCCAGCGGCGTGGAGCCATGGCCGGGCCGCGCCGCGCCGGCAACACTGCGCACCGGGTGCCCGGGCGAATCAGATCGAACGACCACAACCCGAGCCATGCCCGATATCGTCATCACCGAGTTCATGGACGCGGCCGCCGCCGCCGGCCTCGAGCGCAGCTGGACAGTCGTCCACGACACGACCCTGGCAGACGACCCGGAGCGGTTGCGCGCTGCCGCCGCCGACGCCCGGGCCCTGATCGTGCGCAATCGCACCCAGGTGGGCGGCGAACTGCTGGCGGCCTGCGGGCGCCTCGAAGTCGTGGGCCGGCTGGGGGTCGGGCTCGACAACATCGACGTGGAGGCGTGCCGCGCGCGCGGTATCGCGGTGTGTCCGGCGACCGGCGCCAATGACCTGGCAGTCGCCGAGTACGTGATCGCGAGCGTGCTGATGCTGCTGCGCGGCGCCTACCAGTCGAGCGCGGAAGTGGCGGCCGGGGACTGGCCGCGAGAACGGCTGATCGGCCGCGAGGCGGCCGGCAAACGCCTCGGGCTGGTCGGCTTCGGCGCGATCGCGCGCGAGACGGCGCAACGCGCCGCCGCGCTCGGCATGGAGGTCGGGGCGAGCGATCCGTACGTCACCGCCGCCGACCCGGCCTGGCGGGCGGTGCGGCGCCTGGACCTGGACGAGCTGCTCGCCTGGTCCGACGCCGTCAGCCTGCACGTGCCGCTGACGTCCACGACCCGGCACCTGATCGACGCCACGGCCCTGGGCAGGTGTCGCGCGGATGCCGTCCTCGTGAACGCCGCTCGTGGCGGCGTGCTCGACGAGGAAGCGCTCGCCGACGCCCTGCGTGCCGGGCGCCTTGCCGGGGCCGCGCTGGACGTGTTCGAGACCGAACCGCTGCGCGGCGAGCAGGCTGCGCGTTTCGCCGGCCTCGCCAACGTGCTGCTGACCCCGCACATCGCCGGGGTCACCGCGGAATCGAACGTGCGCGTCAGTGCCGTGACTGCCGAGAACGTGCGCCGCGTGCTCGCGGCGACCCCGACATGAGCCAAGTGACCCTGACACTCGCGCAAGCCCGCGACCTCGCCCGCGCGGCGCTCGTCGCCCACGCCACCAGCGAGGAGAATGCCGCCCACGTGGCCGAGGCGCTGGTGTCGGCAGAGGCCGACGGCCAGCAGGGGCACGGTCTGTCCCGCCTGCCTTCCTATTGCGCCCAGTCGCGCTCGGGCAAGGTCGACGGCCACGCCGCCGTCGGCATCGAGCGGGTGGCGGGTGCGTGCGTGCGCGTCGACGCGGGGGGTGGCTTTGCCTACCCGGCGCTGAGCGCGGCCATCGAGGCGCTGCACGATCTCGTGCCGTCGACAGGGCTGGCGGCGGCGGCGGTGTGGAACTCCCACCACTGCGGCGTCGCCGGGTATCACGTCGAACGCCTGGCGCAGCGCGGGCTGGTCGCGATCCTGTTCGCCAACTCGCCCCAGGCCATCGCGCCCTGGGGCGGCAACGCGCCGCTGTTCGGCACCAACCCGATCGCCTTCGCCGCGCCGCGCGCGGGCGCCCAACCGGTGGTGGTGGACGCGAGCCTCAGCAAGGTGGCGCGCGGCAAGATCATGGTCGCGGCCCGCGAGGGGCGGTCGATCCCGGAGGGCTGGGCCGTGGACCGCGCCGGCGATCCGACCCGCGACGCCGCCGCCGCGCTCGAAGGGAGCCTGCTGCCGCTCGGGGATGCCAAGGGCTCGGCGCTGGTGTTGATGGTGGAGATGCTGGCCGCCGCGCTGACCGGCGCCAACCTGGGGTTCGAAGCGTCGTCGTTCTTCAGCGCCGACGGGCCGACGCCGGCGGTCGGTCAACTGCTGCTGGCGTTCGATCCCGGGCCGCTGAGCGGCGGGCGTTTCGGCGAGCGCGTGGAGACGCTGGTCGCCGCCATCGGCGTGCAACCGGGCACACGCCTGCCGGGCGCGCGCCGCTTCGAGCTGCGCGAGCGGGCCGCGCTCGAGGGGTTGCGGATCGAGTCGGCCCTGCACGACGAGTTGCAGGCGCTGGCCCGGTGAGCGCATCGCGCCAGCACGATGGGGTCGACGGCGCCGTCCTGATGCAGCGCATCGAGGCGTTGGCGGCGATCAGTGAATCGGCACACGGCCTCACCCGGCGATACCTGACACCGGAGCATCGCCGCGCCAACGACCTCGTGGCAGGCTGGATGCGCGAGGCGGGCATGAGCGCGCACGAGGACGCCGTCGGCAACGTCGTCGGCCGCTACGAGGCCGAGCGCGCCGGCGCCCCGGCCCTGATGATCGGCTCGCATCTCGATACCGTCACCATGGCGGGGCGCTACGACGGCATGCTCGGCGTGGTCGCAGGCCTCGCGGTGGTCGAGACGCTGTCTCGCGAGCGCACCCGCCTGCCGTTCGCCGTCGAGGTGATCGGGTTCGCCGACGAGGAGGGCGTGCGCTTCGGCTCGACCTTCCTCGGCAGCCGTGCGGTCGCCGGCACCTTCGAGGCGGCGCTGCTCGAACGCGAGGACGGCGACGGCGTGAGCATGGCCGACGCGCTGCGCGAGTTCGGGCTCGACCCGGCCCGCGTCGGCGAGGCGGCGCGGCGGCCTGCCGACGTGCTCGCCTACCTCGAAGTGCACATCGAGCAGGGGCCGGTGCTGGAAGCCGCGGGCCTGCCGGTCGGCACTGTGACAGCCATAGCCGGCGCCAGCCGGCTCGCGCTGACGATCCACGGTGTGGCGGGACACGCCGGCACGGTGCCGATGGCGATGCGCCGCGACGCGCTCGCGGCGGCCAGCGAGTGCGTGCTCGCCGCCGAGTCGGCGGCGCGCGACGGCGACCGCGTGGTGGCGACGGTCGGCAGGCTCGTCGTCAGTCCCGGGGCGCTCAACGTGATCCCGGGTGAGGTGACGTTCACCCTCGACGTGCGTGCAGCCACCGACGCCGCTCGCGAGCAGGCCGTGGCCCACCTCGAGGAGACCTTCGCCGCCATTGCCGCGCGCCGCGGCGTGGAGCTCGAGGTGCGGCGGGTGCACGATGCGCCGAACGTCGACTGCGCGCCGCGCCTCATGGACTGCATCGACCGGGCGATCGAAGCGCAGGGCCTGCGGGCGCTGCGCTTGCCCAGCGGCGCCGGGCACGACGGCTCGGCGATGGCGGCGATCGCCGACATCGGTATGCTGTTCGTGCGTTGCGAAGGCGGAATCAGCCACAATCCGGCCGAGGCGGCCAGCGCCGAAGACGCCGCGTTCGCCACGCGTGTGCTGCTGCATGCGGTGCGCAATTTCGACCCCGCCAGCCCCGGGGCCGCGAGTGACCCTGAATCGAGAGAACGACGATGAATCGCACGCCCGATACTTTCGCCGAGCTGGACCCCGAGCCGCGGCTGCTCATGGGCCCCGGCCCGGTCGACGTCTACCCGCGGGTGCTGCGCTCGCTCGCCGCCCCGATGCTCGGCCAGTTCGACCCGCAGTTCACGCAGTACATGAACGAGGTGATGGCCTTGTACCGGCGGGTGTTTCTGACCGACAACCGCTGGACCCTGCTGGTCGACGGCACGGCGCGCGCCGGCATCGAGGCGTGCCTGGCCTCGATCGTCGCGCCGGGTGACAAGGTGCTGGTGCCGATCTTCGGGCGCTTCGGACACCTGCTGTGCGAGATCGCCGGGCGTTGCGGCGCCGAGCTGGTGACGCTCGAGGCCGAGTGGGGCACCGTGTTCGAGCCCGACCGGGTGGTCGAGGCAGTGCGCCACCATCGCCCCAGGCTGGTGGCCGTGGTCCACGGCGATACGTCGACGACGCTCGCGCAACCCCTCGCCGAGATCGGCCCGGCCTGCCGGGAGGCCGGCGCGCTGGTCTTCGTCGATGCCACGGCGAGCGTCGGCGGCAACCCGCTGGCGGTCGACGAGTGGCAGCTCGATGCCGTGTCCGCCGGCTTGCAGAAATGCCTGTCCGGGCCGCCGGGCGTGGCGCCGCTCACCTTCAACGAGCGCGTCGCCGAGACGGTGCTGGCGCGCAAGCACATCGAGTCCGGCATCCGCCCGGCGTCGGCGGTCGACGCCGAGGGCCCACGCATCCGCTCCAACTACTTCGACCTGCCGATGCTGATGGACTACTGGTCGCCCGCGCGCCTCAATCACCACACCGAGGCGACCACCATGCTTTACGCCGCGCGCGAGTGCGCCCGCGTGTTGCTCGACGAAGGCCTCGCCGCCTGCCAGGCGCGCCACGCGCTGACCGGCCGGGCGCTGCGGGCCGGGCTCGAGGCGATGGACCTGCAACTCTACGGCGACCCGGACCATCGCATGAGCAGTGTCACCGGCGTCTACATCCCCGCGGGCGTCGACGGCGAGCGGGTGCGCGGGGAGATGCTCAGGGATTTCGGCATCGAGATCGGGACCTCGTTCGGCCCGCTGCACGGCAAGATCTGGCGCATCGGCACCATGGGGCACGTGTGCCGCAAGCCCAACGTGCTGCGCTGCCTGACGGCGCTGGAGGTGGCGTTGCGCCGCGCCGGGCACACGGTGCCGGCCGGTGCCGGCGCGCAGGCGGCGTACGGGGTGTACGAGGCCGTGGCCGCGCAATGAACGATCCCACCGACCGGCTGGCCGATCTGCTGGGCGCGGCGCCGCGGGTGGTGAACGTGGGCCTCGCGCAGTTCGCCGACGATCTCGAGGGCCAGCGCGTCCAGGTGGTGCGGGTCGAGTGGTCGCCGCCCGCCGGGGGCGACCCGGAACTCGCCGACCTGCTGAGCAGGCTCGGGATGTGAACGCCATCGCCGACGTCGCCGAGCGTATCGAGGCCGCCAACGCCGAGGCGCTCGCGCGCATGCTGGCGGCCGACCCGGTGCTGGTCGACGTGCTGCCGGCCGCCGAAGTCCTGCCGGTCCTCGGAGCGCGGACGATCCTGCACGCCGGCCCGCCGCTCGTGTGGGACGACATGTGCGGGCCGATGCGTGGCGCCGTCGCCGGCATCGCCGTCTTCGAGGGCTGGGCGCGCGATCTCGAGCAGGCCGCGAGCCTGGCCGCCGACGGTGCCTTCGCTTTCCATCCCAACCACGACTTCGGCGCGGTCGGCCCGATGACCGGGATGACCACCGTGTCGCAGCCGTTGCTGGTGGTGGAGAACCGCGCCTTCGGCAACCGCGCCTACTGCACCGTCAACGAGGGGCTGGGCAAGGTGATGCGCTTCGGCGGCAACGACGCCGAGGTGCTGCAGCGCCTCGCCTGGCTGCGCGACGTGCTGGGCCCCGCGCTCGGCGCGGCCGTGCGCGAGGCCGGCGGCGTGCCCCTCAAGGCACTGGTCGCGCGCGGCCTCACGATGGGCGACGAGATGCACCAGCGCAACGTCGCCTGCTCGGGGTTGCTGCTGCGGGCGCTGGCCGCGCCGCTTGCCCGCACCTGCCGCGACCGCGACGTGCTGGCGCAGGCGCTGGCGTTCATGGCCGGCAACGACCAGTTCTTCCTCAACGTCGCGATGGCGCTCGGCAAGGCCATGATGGACCCGGTGCGCGGGATCGCCGCCAGCAGTGTGGTCACCGCCATGTGCCGCAACGGCACGGAGTTCGGCATCCGCGTGAGCGCCACGGGCGATCAGTGGTTCAGCGCGCCCGTCGAAATGCCCGAGGGGCTGTACTTCCCGGGGTTCGGGGCCGCGGACGCCAACCCGGACATGGGCGATTCGACCATCGTCGAGACCGTCGGTCTGGGCGGGTTCGCGATGGCGGCCGCGCCGGCGGTGGCGGGGTTCGTCGGCGCGGGCGCGGCTTCCGATGCGGCCGGCTACACACGCGCGATGGCCGAGATCACGCTGGGCGAGAATCCCGAGTGGACCATCCCGGCGCTGGACTACCAGGGCGTGCCGAGCGGTATCGACGTGCGCCTCGTGGTCGACAGCCGCGTGGTTCCCACGATCAACACCGGCATCGCCCATCGCGAGCCCGGCGTGGGGCAGGTCGGCGCCGGCGTGGTGCGCGCGCCGATGGCCTGTTTCGAAGCGGCACTGCGGGCGCTGGCCCGCGAGGTGGGTGTCGCGTGAAGGTGCACCCGTGAGTGTGACCGCCAACCGCGTGCGCGCCGGTTTCTTCCTCGACTCGGTGGCGCTGATGCGGCTGTCGCGCAGCCTGCTGGCGCTGCCGGGTGTCGAGGACGCGGCGCTGATGATGGGCACGCCGGCCAATCGCGAACTGCTCGGCGACGCCGGGTTGCTGGCCGACGAGGGGGCGGCGGCGAGCGGCGGCGACCTGGTGCTCGCCGTCAGGGCCGGCGACGAGACCCAGGCCCGCGCCGCCCTGGAGCACGCCGAGACCCTGTTGCGCCGCCCCGGGCAACGCGCGGCTGGTGGCGACGACTGGCACCCGCGCACGCTGCGTTCGGCGACCCGCCTGCTGGAGGGGGCCAACCTGGCGCTGATCTCGGTGCCGGGCGACTTCGCCGCCGCCGAGGCACGCAAGGCGCTGCGCCAGGGCCTGCACGTGATGATCTTCAGCGACAACGTGCCGCTGGAGGCGGAGGTGGCCCTCAAGCAAGAGGCGCGGCAACGCGGGTTGCTGGTGATGGGCCCGGACTGCGGCACGGCGATCGTGGGCGGCGTGCCGCTGGCTTTCGCCAACCGGGTCGCACCCGGCGACATCGGTATCGTCGGCGCCTCCGGGACCGGGATGCAGGAGGTAAGCTGCCTCGTCAGCGAGCACGGCGGCGGAATCTCGCACGCGCTGGGGGTCGGCGGGCGCGACCTCGGTGAGGCGGTAGGCGGCATCAGCACCCTCATGGCCCTGCGGGCTTTGATGGCCGACCCGGCGACGCGGCACGTCGTGCTGATCTCCAAGCCGCCCGCCCCGGCGGTGGCGGCGCGCGTCGGCGAGTGCCTGGCCGGCAGCGACAAGACCTTCACCCTGTGCCTGATCGGTGCGCGCGAGTTTGCGCTGCCGCCGAACGCAGGTTTCGCGTCCACCTTGAAAGAGGCCGCGGCGCAGGCGCTCGGCAAGGCCATCGGCGAGCGCTTCGACCCGGCCGCTTTGGCCGTCCCGGCACGCGGACCGTCCATCCGCGGGCTGTTCGCCGGCGGCACCCTCGCCGCCGAAGCGCAGGTCGTGCTGCTGGCGGCAGGTCAGGCGGTCGCGTCCAACGCCCCGGTCCCGGGTGCCTCGGCGCTCGACGGGGCGCCGCCCGAGGCCCACCGGTTGCTCGACCTCGGGGACGATGCGTACACCCGCGGGCGCCCGCACCCGATGATCGACCCCGGCGTGCGCGACGGTCCGCTGCGCGCGGCCCTTGCCGACCCGTTGGCCGGCGTCGTGCTGCTCGACACCGTGCTGGGTTACGGCGCCTGCGACGACCCCGCCGGGCACCTCGCCGAGGTGCTGGAAGCGGCGCCCGCGCCGCGCCCCACGGTGGTGGCTTCGGTCACCGGAACGCGCGACGACCCGCAGGGCCGGGCCGGCCAGATCGAGCGTCTGCGTGCTGCCGGTGTGCTGGTCGCGCCGAGTAACGCCGACGCGGCGGCGCTGGCGCTCGCCTGCGTTGCCGCCCGGTGCTGAAGCGTGACGGCGGCCGCCGATCGGCCCGGCCCGCTGGCCTTTCCCCGGCGCCTGCTGGTCGCGATCGGCGGCAACGCCACCCACCCGGCCGACATCAAGGGCACGGCCGAGGAGCAGCGCGAGATCGCCGCGCGCACGGCGCGCGCACTGCTCCCCCTGCTGGTGATGGACAACGAGCTGGTGATCACCCACGGCAACGGGCCGGTGGTGGGCAAGATCCTGATGCGCCAGGCATTGACGCGCGACCGCATCGCGCCGATGCCGCTCGACATCTGCGTTGCCCACAGCCAGGGCGGCATCGCCTACCTGCTGGTGCAGGCGCTGGAGAACGCGTTGCGCGAAGCCGACAACCAGCGCCACGTGGTGTGCGTGCTCACCCAGGTCGAGGTCGACGCCGACGACCCGGAGTTCGCGCAGCCGAGCAAGCCGGTCGGCCCCGGGTTCAGCGCCGGCGACGCTGCCGCCATGACGGCCGAGCTCGGCTGGCTGATGCGCGAGGAGAAAGGCCGGGGCTGGCGCCACGTTGTGCCCTCGCCCGAGCCCCGGCACGTGTGCGACATCTCGCTGGTGGAACTGCTGGCGCAGCGCGGCAGCGTGGTGATCGCGGCCGGTGGCGGTGGCATCCCGGTGATCCGCGGCGCCAAGGGTGTGCGCCACGGCGTGAACGCGGTGGTCGACAAGGATCTCACCTCGGCGCTGATGGCCAACGTGCTGGGGATCGGCACCCTGCTGATTCTCACCGCGGTGCCGCACGTGCTGGTCGGGTACGGAACCGCGAAGGAGCGCGAACTCGGTGTCGTGGGCCTCGACGAGATCCGCGCGCTGTTCGCAGAAGGGCATTTCCCGCCGGGCAGCATGGGGCCGAAGGTGCGTGCCGCCATCCGTTTTCTCGAGGGCGGCGGCGAGCGGGCGATCATCGCGCACCTGGAGCAGGGCCCCGCGGCGCTGCGCGGCGAAACGGGGACCCACGTCGTTGCCGATGAAGGCTGAATTGCCGCGGGTCGCGACGATCGCGGTGCTGGACGTCGGGTGCCTGGCGCGGGCGAGGCTGCGCGAAGGCGCTCGCTTCGAGGTGACCCGCGTGTTCGAACGCAGCTTCTACGTCGCCGCGCCGGGCGG
>JBFJWO010000040.1:0-15800 GCA_041623575.1 Gammaproteobacteria bacterium | reverse complement strand
AGCAGGCTGCGCAGGCCGGTCTCGACCAGCGAGGCGTCCAGCCCCACCCTGGCGGCGATTCCCGACACGTCGATCTTGTCCAGCAGGCCGGCGACGGGATCGTCGCTGGCGCCGAGCAGCGCGGTGACGTCGGCCTCGCCGAGCGCCTTGCCGATGCCCTCGCCGGCGACCGGCAGGAATTTCTCGGCCTGCTCGGCACTGAAGCCGGCGCCGGTCAGGGCCGACAGCATCTCGCCGCCGCGCTCGCCCATCAACTGGTTGAGGATGTCCATCTGTTTCTCCGTCTGGTGAGGTAGGCCGGGCCCGGGAGTGGTCGCCGGCACGATTGCCAACCCTAGCCAAACAGCGGGCGCCGCGTTGTCAATAATTGTTTCGCCGCCTGGTCACGCGGCGCGCGCATGCCGCGCTTGCAGGGCCGATAACCACGCCGAGGCCGGTTCCGTCCATGCGGTGCGACATGGAGTTGTCGGCGTGATCGAACGCGGCGGCGGATACCTGAACGACGCCAGGCGCTGTGCGATTGCCCGCCGGCGGCGCTAGACTCGGTCACGAGCGCACCTCGTGAGGCGGCAATGAGCGAACATCGACGCGTCGGCGAAGGAGTCGACCTGCCACCCGATCACCGCCCCGCCACCCGGGGCGACGCCGCCGCGCTGGCGCAACTGGTCAACCTCGCCGGCGAGGGCCTCCCCTATTACCTGTGGTCGGGAATGGCGGCGGGCGGCGAGTCGGCCTGGGAAGTCGGTGTCGAGCGCGCGCGGCGCGAAAGCGGCGGTTTCTCCTATCGCAACGCAATCGTGCGCGAGCAGGACGGCGAGGTGGTCGCCTGCCTCATCGGCTACCCGCTGCCGGACCCGCCGCCGCCGGCCGATTACTCGGGCATGCCGGCGATGTTCGTCCCGCTGCAGCAACTGGAGGACCTCGCGCCCGGAACCTGGTACGTGAACGTGCTGGCGGTCCTGCCCGGTCATCGTGGCCGGGGCTACGGCGGGGTGCTGCTCGACCTCGCGCGCGAGGCGTCGCTCGCCGCCGGGTCCACCGGCCTGAGCCTGATCGTCGCGGACACCAACAGCGGCGCGCGTCGCCTGTACGAACGCAACGGTTATCGCGAGCGGGCGCGCCGCGCGATGGTGAAGGAGGCGTGGCAGAACCCGGGCCGGGAGTGGGTGCTGCTGGTCAGGGGGGTGTAAGCGGCCGGGCCTGCTCCCGCGCCGGGCGGTAACCGGCGGGGATCACGCCGCCGCGCGTGCCCAGTGCGGGAGGAACGCCGCGAACTCCTCGCTCACGGGCGGTTGCGCGAGGTGGTTGGCATAGTTACTGAGCGTCTTCAGCGCCACCCCCTGGACGACTTCCCGCCCCGGGCGCCGCAGTAACGGTTCAGCGCGCTGGCCCCGCCGGCGAACCGCTGCTCGCCGTGCTCATGACCTGAGAGCTTTCCGCGGGCGCGCCGGGGAGCCAAGGCGGACTGAGCGCGCTCGCGCGTCGACCGTTCGTGTCCTCGTCCCCTTGACTGCTCGAACGCCAGGCGCAGGACTTGATCCAGGACAACCGTCGTGGTGTCGGATTGCGACTCGTCGCAGGCGCGCCCTGGCGCCCAGCCGACAGCGCTGCGACTTCGCCGCAAGCGTTCTCTGCGCGGGTCGCTTGACAGCCCGCCTGCGTGTACTAAATAGAGGGGTAGCGCGCGGCCTGGCCGATCCCGCGTGCGCCGGAAACAGGGATCGTTCCAGCAGCCTGGCCGCTGCCCGCCCCGCGGTCTTCCAGCGCCCACGATCCCGGCCGCGAGCGCACGATGAAGAGCAACAAGAACGCAACGACCAACCACCGCCGGCACCGCAACTCGCGATCGTACCTTTCGTCGCTTACGCGCGGAGGCACGCACGGGTGATCGCGCGGGAAAGGCGTTTTCCAGCGCCGCTGTCCGGCGTGCCACTGCCCTTCCCCGGACCCGATGCGGCGTGCGCGTCGACGGCCGCGCCGGGCTTCAAGGCATGAAAACGAGCAAGGTGCACCGAGGATGAGACGGCGAGTGGAGGAACCGCGTGCACGCACCTGCGTGCACGCCTGCGGCATGTTGCTCGGCGTGATCGTCCTCGCCGGCGCCTTGCCGGTAGCCGCCGGGCCGGTCGAGGACTGTGTGCAGGCGGGGCGCGACGCCTGGCCCCAGGGACGCGGCCCCGGGCGCGAGGGCGTGCCGCAGTTCGACGAGGGCCTGCAAGGCGACCAGCGAGCCCTGCTCGCCCTCGGTTACGGGTCCGGTTCCCGGTTCGCCGACGGCCTGATGGGCGGTCGCACGGCCGAGGCGCTGCAACGGTTCTGCGACGACCTCGTCAGCCTCGGCAGGGAAGCCTCAGACCCGTTGACGACCCTGCACCGGCTGGCGCAGCAGGCCGCCGCGGCCGGGGACTGGAAGGCCCGACTCGCCAGCGCGGAATTCAAGGCCTGGCTGAGCCGAGCGGACAACCGCGAGGTGCTGGCGTCGATCGCCGGGCGCGAGCCGCCGGGCTTTCTCGCGCTGCTCGACTACGACCCGCGCGCGTCTTCCACACCCGAGGAGATCGTGGTTGCGCACGCCCCGACGGACGCACCTTCCCACCTGCTCCTCACCGCGGAGGACCTGCAGCGCCTGTCGGTCCCCGGCCGGGTGATCGCGGCCCTGCAGCCGCTGCTCGACAAGCGTTTCGCGGACGTCCTGTCGTTGCGCAACGAGATCGTCGACCTGCTGAAGGGCATCACGCCCGACGAGCAACGGGTGCCGCCGCTGCTCGGTGAACTGATCGCGGAGCCGGCCGAGGTGATCAAGGGCCCGCAGCCCGCCGCTGCCGCGACCCCGTCACCCGAGGCGCCCGAGGCCGCGCCGCGGACCCCCGTGTACGGATTGACCGCCGCCGGCCTGAAGGGGCTTGCCGACAATGCCGAGTTCGAGTTCGTCGACCTCGACACGCTAGCGGCACTGGCGCCCCTGCAGGACGTCGCGTTCACGAAGACGGCGTTTTTCGGCGCGGCGCTGGAGGCGCTCGCACCCGGCCTGGGCGAGCGTCCCCGGGCGCTGGTGGAGTCGGCGGCCCGCAAGAGCGGTGCGGCCGCGCCCGGGGAGCTGTCGCCGATCGACTGGGACGGAGGCGGCTGTGCCTGCGTCACGCAGGTCTCGCCCGACGACGAGTACCCGAACAACGCCTACGGGCTCTACCCTTACTGGATGGCCGGGGTGCCCGGTCCGCCGGGCGAATCGCAGGCCGGCGAGGAGGGCGGGGCGAGTATGCCCGCGCACGGCGAAGCGCCCGCGCCGCCGAAACCGCAGGTCATCGATTTCAGCGTGCTGACCCGGATCGGCTATTTCGCGCTGACTTTCGATGCCGGTCACCGCCTGTCGAACCCGCTGCACTGGCGCAAGGACAAGGGGTTTGCCGACTTCGTCAACGAGGCGCACAAGCACCGCACCCGCGTCGACCTCGTCGTGCAGCAGGACGCGTGGGATGGCGTCCTCGGCGACCCGCGGGCGTTCGCGGTCATGCGCGAGGAGATCGTCGCCCGGGTGACGCCCGAGCTCGACGACTTCCTCAATCGCGCCAAGCCCTGGATCTCGCTCGGCTTCAGCCCGCGCCGGACCCTGGGCGACGGCGTCACCCTGGCTTTCGCTTTCGGCGCCGTGGCGCCAGGCGATCGCCCGGCACTGTTCGAACGCTTTCGCAAGGAGTTCATCGCGCCCCTCAAGCGAACCTTCGACGGCAACGCGCGGGGTGCGTTGCCCGGCGACCGATACTACCTGAACCTGCTGGTTCCGCTCGCCGAGATCGGGGTGGGCGACGGGTTCTACCGCCTGGACAACCTGGTCGCCATCGCCGGGCACGTCAATCTGTTCCTGATCGCTTTCGACGACATGGCGGCGAAGCCGCTCGATGCCGCCTCCAAGCTGGAGGCCGTGGCGCAGATGAAGGCGCTGCGCAGACTGATCGACGACACCCTCGACCCGGCCGACACCAACCGCGTGCTGCCGAAGATGGTGCCCGTGTTCAACGCGCTCGCGCCGGCGAAGGGCGAGGCCGGCGAGGAACTCTACGCGCAGTGGCGCTCGGCAATGCTCTACACCGACTGGAACTTCGCCGGCACCGGGGTGCAGCCCTTGCCGCTCGACCCGGCGA
Organism: Gammaproteobacteria bacterium; assembly: GCA_041623575.1. GTDB lineage: Bacteria > Pseudomonadota > Gammaproteobacteria > JAHELT01 > JAHELT01 > JAHELT01. The sequence goes on along the minus strand of JBFJWO010000040.1, from coordinate 11,658 downwards.
TGAGCCAGGCGCTGGGCGAGGCGTTCTTCACGCCGCAGCGCAAGCCGCCGGACGGCAACGCGCTGGAGCGCTGGGGCTACCGGCTGGAGAGCGCCTTGCTGGCCGCCGAGCGCAGCGTGTGCGAGCGCGTCTGCCCGGAACGCTGGCCGGTGCGGCTGGGGCTGGCCGTCGCGGTCCTCGCCGCGCTCGGCCTCGCGATCGCCTCGATCTGGATCTGCTCGGTGCGCAAGGCGCTCGGCACACCGGTGTTCTTCGCGAGCGTGTTCGTCGGCGCCGCGCTGGTGCTGGTGACGCTCTGGTGCGACCCGTGGTGGAGCGAACACCGGGGCATGTTCATCGCCTTGCTGATCGCGGTGCTGGCGGGGGTCCTCGTCCGGGTGCAGGTCCGGCGCCGGCGCCGGGCGGCGATGGCGTGAGCGTGGCTGCGCCCAGGTGCCACCCGGTGGGCGGCCCGGTGTCCCGGCCGACAGCCGCCGCTCAGTCGGCGCCGCCGACCCGGGGGCACTCGGGCGATGCGGGCGTCGCCGCCGCGCCCTCGAATCCCTCATCGACTCGTTCGAACGGCGCCACGGCCGCGACCGGCGCTGCCCGGCGCCGTCGTCACCGCCGCCCGCGGGCGAGTGCGATTTAGCCGTGAGCGGGCGTAGCCGTAACTGGCCTTTTGCCGAGACTGTCCTACACTTGGTCGAAAACCAACAACAAACGCGAGGATCGATCCGGTGGTACCTGGCCTTCCCCGACCCGCGCAGTACGAGTTGCGCGTCTCGCCCGCAGGCGGCTGTCGGGGTTGCTTGCCGTGCCCCGCGGCCCGGGCCGCGCGCCGACGAGTGCGCGGGCGATGATCTACGCCGCGATCACCCATATCCGCGACGAACTCAATCAATACCTGCAGCGAACCTCCGGCGCGAGGGAAATGGCGGTCGTCTCCAACCTGGTGGAGATGGACGGCAGCGTCGCCTCGTCCGTGAACAACAAGCTGGCGTTGTTCCTGGTCAACCTGGAAAAGGACACCGCGGCGCTCAACGCCCCGGGCCGACCCGCGCCGCCGGCCGCCCGGACCGTGGAGCGGGCCGCGCCCGTGTACCTCAATCTCTACGTGATGCTGGCCAGCTACTTCAGCGGCGAGAACTACCCCGAGTCGCTGAAGATGCTCTCGCGCGCCATCGCGTTCTTCCAGCGCCAGCCGGTGTTCGACCACCAGCGCAACCCGGCGCTCGATCCGCGCATCGAGCGCCTGGTGCTGGAGATCCAGAATCTCAGCATGCAGGACCTCAGCAACTTGTGGACCGTCCTGAGCGGCAAGTACGTGCCCTCCGTGCTCTACAAGGTGCGCATGGTGGCGCTCGACACCGAAGCCGTCACCGGGGAGACGCCGACCGTGCAGCGCCAGGTCCCGAAAGTGGTGCCCTGAGGTAGGCGCGGCGATGGGTCCCTTTCATCCCCTGGTCTCGGTGCGCGTGGAGCACGACTACTTCGGCGACGGCCGCTTCCAGGCGCTGCGTTTCGAACCGACCCGGGAGACCGCGACCCTGGCGGCCAACGCCAACCTGCTGGTGCGCTTCTCGCCGGGCGCGATCCACGTTTTCTACGACGAGACGCGGCGCGACACCCTGCGGGCGTATGCCGCGGGCGCCCCCGTGCCGCTGAGCCTCGCGTTCAAGGCCCGCAGTACCGATCCTGCGTTTGCGACCTATTCGGCGCTCCCCGAGCCTCGGCCGGGCGCCGTGCTTTATTTCGACAACTTTCCCGCCAGCGTGCGCGACGGCGTCGCCTGGCTGCACGCCGCAGCCAACGCTGCGGCCGACCAGCCGTTCGAGTTCCCGCCGCCCGGGGAAGACGACGAGCCCGCCTCGCTGTCGGGCATGCTTTCGCGCGCGGACTGGCACCTTCCGCCGCTGTTCGTGGTGAACGTGTACCTTTACGGCGACGGTGCGGGTCCGCCCGCGTTCGAGCCCGAGGGGCGCGCGCGCGAGGGCCGCATTCGCTTCGCCGCGCGCACCACCAGCTGGAAGTACTACCTGCTCGGTCGCCTGCGCGAGCGCGAGTGCTCGATCGTCGACCGCGCGGGCGAGGTGCAGTTCGAGGCGCTCGGCAACCAGCGCCTTGCCGACGGCAGCGAGGCGCTGGCTTTTCGCTCGCGCCAGCTGCTGGCGTTGCGCGAGCGCTCGGCGCACCACTTCGCCTGTCGCGACGCGGCCGGCGGCGAGTTGCTCATCGAACGCCTCCCGGTAGCCGGCACGCGCCAGATCGACCGGGAGACCGTGGACAACCAGCACGTCGACGTCTCGCCCATCTACGTAAACGGCTAGCCGCCCAAAGGAGGCCACATGGCAATGAAGACCCCCGGCGTTTATATCGTCGAGAAAAACGCGTTCCCCAATTCGGTGGTGGAGGTCGCGACCGCCGTGCCGGCGTTCATCGGCTACACGGAGCGGGCCAACGTCAAGAGCAAGTCGCTCACCCGGGTGCCGACGCGTATCACGTCGATCGCCGAGTACCATCAATACTTCGGCGGCGCGCCGGGGCCGCAACACGCGCAGTTCACGCTGACGCCGGCGCGCAAGCCCCAGTCGAAGAAGAAGGCGGCCGCCGGCGGCGATGGGGGCGATCAGCAGGCGACCCCGCCGGCGCCGCCCGAGGGGACGCTCGTCAGGGCCACCGACGAGGCGGTTTACGCGCTGGCGCGTACCGGCAACCAGTACCTGCTCTACTACTGCCTGCGGATGTTCTTCCGCAACGGCGGCGGCCCTTGCTGGATCGTCTCGGTCGGCAACTACGGCGAGGCGATCGCGCAGAAGAGCCTCGAGGCCGGCATCGAACCCCTGGTCAAGGAGCAGGAACCGACCATGGTGGTGATCCCCGAGACCGTGCGCCTCCCCGAGCGTGCGCAGAGTGCCGCGGTGCAGGTGGCCGCGGTGCAGCACTGCGGGCTGACCATGAAAAACCGTTTCGCGATCCTCGACATCTACAACGGCGACACCGCCCCCGGGCCCGACGGCGACTGCATCGCGGACTTTCGCGAGGACGTCGGCAAGAACCATCTCAAGTACGCGGCCGCCTACTACCCGTGGCTCAATACCGCGACGCTCACCGATGCGGACGTGAGCTTCCAGAACCTCGCCGACGTGGGCCCCTTGACGGCGGCCGTGAAGGCGGAGGTCGAGGCCGACTTCAAGGACCTGCTCGATGAGCCGGACCCGGACAAGCTGGCCCGCCACCAGAGGAAGAAACAGGAACTCGACGACCTGGCCGACGACCTGGCGGGGCCGTTCGAAGGCAAGGACGCGGACACCGAACGCGCGCGCGTCGACAACTCGTTGCGCGCGGTGAGCGACGTCTACAAGGACCTGCTCGGGGCGATGACCGAGGAGTTGAACCGCCTCCCGCCCGCCTCGACCATGGCCGGTATCTACACCATGGTCGACAACACGCGTGGCGTGTGGAAAGCGCCCGCCAACGTCAGCGTGGCGGGTGTCGCCTCGCTCACGGTCAACATCACGCACGAGGACCAGGAAGACCTCAACGTGCACGCCCAGGGCGGCAAGTCGATCAACGCGATTCGCCGCTTCATCGGCGAGGGCGCGCTGGTGTGGGGCGCGCGCACGCTCGACGGCAACAGCCTCGACTGGCGCTACATCAACGTGCGCCGGACCATGATCATGCTGGAGGAGTCGATCAAGCTCGCCGCCAAGGCCTACGTCTTCGAGCCGAACGACGCCAACACCTGGATGACCATGAAGAGCATGATCGAGAACTTCCTGACCGGGATCTGGAAGCGCGGCGGCCTGGCCGGCGCGGTCCCCGAGGACGCGTTCAGCGTGCACGTGGGTCTCGGCGACACCATGACCGCGGTCGACATCCTCGAAGGCATCCTGCGCATCACCGTGCTGGTGGCGGTCGTCAGGCCGGCGGAGTTCATCGAGATCACGTTCCAGCAACAGATGCAGAAATCCTGATGCCGCGTGGCGTCGCAGCGAAACCGCAAACACGTGAGGTGAGTCATGGCTGAAGACGGCAGCACCCAGTCGCAATCCGTATGGCCGATCCCCAAGTTCCACTTCCAGGTCATGTGGGGTGGCGACGAGATCGCGTTCCAGGAAGTCAGCGGGCTCGATACCGAGTCCCAGCCGATCGAATACCGGCACGGCAACTCCAAGGAGTTCGCGCCGATCAAGATGCCGGGCCTGAAGAAGTACAGCAACATCACCATGAAGAAGGGCGTGTTCAAGTCCGACAACCGCTTCTGGGACTGGTACAGCCAGATCAAGATGAACACCATCGAGCGCAAGCCGGTGACCATCAGCCTGCTCGACGAGGAGGGCAACCCGACCATGGTCTGGAAGCTGACCAACGCCTGGCCGACCAAGATCACCGCCACCGACATGAAGTCGGACAGCAACGAGGTGGCGATCGAGTCGATCGAGGTCGCGCACGAGAAACTGGAAATCGAGGTCAAGTAGGGGCGCGCGGGGGCGCGAGCGTCCTCCGCCCCCTGGGCTGCGAACCATGTTGTCGGACTATCCTGCACCCGCCTTTCATTTCCGCGTCGAGTTCGCCCATACTCCCGGACTCGACGCGGCGTTCCAGGAGGTCTCGGGTATAGGTCCCGAAATGGAGACCGAGGACGTTGCCGAGGGCGGCGAGAACCGTTTCGTTCACCGTCTGCCGAAGACGGTCAAGCACCCCAGGCTGGTGCTCAAGCGCGGCATCGGTGCGGTGGCGTCGCCGCTGGTGAAGTGGTGCAAGACGGTGCTGGAGAACGATTTCGCCACCCCCGTGAAACCGACTTCGGTGCTGGTGACGCTGCTCGACGAGAACGGGCTGCCGCTGCGGGTGTGGTCGTTCCTGAACGCCTTTCCGGTGAAATGGGAGGTCGACGCTTTCAACTCGACCAAGAACGAGGTCGCCATCGAGAGCATCGAGCTCAGCTACCAGTACTCCAAGCGGGTGGTCTGACACAGAAGCGAAACGATGGCCATCGAAGTCAAGCAACTCACCATCCGCAGCAGCGTGCGCCAGGACGCCGATGCCGGGGACGCCGAGCACGGACCCGAGATCGACTACCAGGCGCTCAAGGAGGAGATCCTGGCCGAGTGTCGCCGCGTGGTGGCCGAAGTGCTGCGCGAGCGCCAGGAGCGCTGAGCCGGCTCGGGATGGCCGACAAGCTCAAGATCACCGCCTGCTCGCTCGACAAGCAGGGGCAGGCGTCGCCGGGCTCGGACACCTTCGAGGTGATGCTGAACCCCGCGCAGTTCTCCCACCAGCACTCGATTTCCTACACCAACGCGGACGCGAAGAAAAAGGGAGATCGCCCGACCAGGCCGCTCGGCCAGACCGCGCCGGAGCCGAAGTTCGGTGCCTACGACGCGGAGAAAGTGAACTTCGAGATCGTCATGGACGGCACCGGCGCCGTGCAGAGCGGCATGACCTACGCAGAGCCCGTGGCGGTGGCGGAGCAGGTCAAGTCGCTGCGCGACATCGTCTACAAATACGTCGGCACCAAGCACGAACCGAGCGTCGTGGAGATCAAGTGGGGCAGCTTCGCGATGTTCGCGCGCCTGCAGTCCATGGCGCTGGACTACACGCTCTTCAAGCCGGACGGTGAACCGCTCAGGGCACGCGCGAAGCTGGCCTTCGTGCGCTACGTCTCGAACGCCGAAGAAGCCCTGCGGGCCGAACGCAGTTCGGCCGACCTGACGCACGTCGTGCAGGTCAAAGACGGCGATACGCTGCCGCTGCTGTGCTACCGCATCTACAACGACAGTGCGTATTACCTGCAGGTGGCGCGCTTCAACCAGCTCGTTCATTTTCGCGACCTGAAGCCAGGGCTGCGCCTGCGCTTCCCGCCGCTGAGGTAACCGCATGGCCCGCTCACCGCTGCAAGGCACCGCCGACGTCGTAAGCCTGACCATCGTCTGCGACGGGCGTGCGCTCGACGACGCCAACCGCGTCGTCTCGGTGGAGGTGACGCGCGCGATCAACCGCATCCCCTCGGCCAGCCTGGTGCTGCTCGACGGCGACATGCCGGACAAGGAGTTCCCGCTCAGCGACGCCGACACCTTCAAGCCCGGCGCCGAGGTCGAGATCAAGGCCGGTTACGCCGAGGACGAGACGACGCTGTTCAAGGGCATCGTGGTGCGCCACGGGATCAAGATCTCGCGCGATAACTTCGCGCGCCTGGTCGTGGAGTGTCGCGACGCGGCGGTGAAGATGACCGTGGGGCGGCGCAACGCCAACTACGTCGACATGACTGACAGCGACATCATCGCGGCGGTGATCAAGGGCCACGCCGGGCTCACCTCGGACGTCGAAGCGACCAGCGCGAAGCACCCGGAGGTGGTCCAGCACTACGCCACGGACTGGGATTTCCTGGTGTGCCGCGCGGAACTCAACGGCTTGCTGGTGAGCGTGCAGGACGGCAAGGTCGCGGTCAGCTCGCCGCAGGCGAGCGCCACCCCCGAGCTCATCGCGACCTACGGCGAGGACCTGATCGACTTCGACGCGGACCTCGACGCGCGCAGCCAGCTGGCGAGTGTCACGGCCGTCGGCTGGGACCCCAGGCAGCAGGCCGTGGCCGAGCGGTCGGCGCGCCCGGCGGCGCTCAACAAGCAGGGCAACCTGGGCTCGGCGGAGCTTGCGAAGGTGCTCGGCCTCGACGACTTCCGGCTGCAGTCCGCCGCCGTCGACGACAGTGCGTTGCTCGAGGCGTGGGCGGCGGGCGAGCAGGTCAAGGCGGGCCTTGCGCGCGTGCGCGGCCGCATGACTTTCCAGGGCGATGCGAGCGCGAAACCGAACGCGTTGATCGAAGTGGCGGGCGTTGGCGAGCGTTTCAACGGACCGGTGTTCGTCGCCGGTGTCCGGCACGCCATTGCCGACGGGCAATGGACCACGGAGGTGGAATTCGGGATGTCGCCGCGGCGTTTCGCCGAAACCGGGGACATCGTCGCACCGCCGGCATCGGGCCTGGTGCCGGGCGTGGAAGGGCTGCAGATCGGCGTGGTTCAGCAGCTCGACCAGGACCCGCAGGAGCAGACGCGGGTGCAGGTGGCGGTACCCCTGCTGCAGGCCGAGACCAAGGGCGTGTGGGCACGCCTTGCGAGTTTCTACGCCTCCGATTCGATCGGCGCCTGTTTCGTCCCCGAGATCGGTGACGAGGTGGTGCTCGGCTATCTCGACAACGATCCCGCCCGCCCGGTGATCCTCGGTAGCCTCTACAGCACCAAGCGCAAACCCCCGCGCGAGTTCGCCGCCGAGAACCACATCAAGGCGCTGGTCACGCGCAGCGAGTTGACGATCGAGTTCGACGACGACAAGAAGATCCTCAAGCTGAGCACGCCGGGCGGGAACTCGGTGACGCTGAGCGACGACGAGGAGTCGATCGTGCTCGAGGACCTCAACGGCAACAAGGTCGAGCTCGCGCCCGGCGGGATCGTGCTCGACAGCCCCAAGGACATCGCGATCAAGGCCCAGGGCAAGATCAGCGTCGAGGCGATGGGCGAGATCGGGGTCGAGTCCCAGGCCGACGTCTCGGTCAAGGGCCTCAACGTCAGCCAAGAGGCGAACATCGGCTTCACGGCCAAGGGCAATGCCAGCGCGGAGCTGTCGGCCTCCGGCCAGACCACCGTGAAAGGTGCCATGGTGATGATCAACTGACCCGCGTCGCACCGGCAGAGCACACCAGGATATTCACATGCCCCCCGCAGCCCGTTTGACCGACATGCACGCCTGCCCGATGGTGACCCCGGCGATCCCGCCGATCCCCCACGTCGGCGGACCGGTGGTCGGGCCCGGTGTGCCGACGGTGCTGATCGGCGGCCTGCCGGCGGCGGTGATGGGTGACAGCGCGGTGTGCGTCGGCCCGCCCGACACCATCGTCAAGGGCTCGGCGACGGTCATGATCGGCAACAAGCCCGCCGCCCGCCTCGGCGACACGACCGCGCACGGCGGCAGCGTCGTGCTCGGCTGCCCGACGGTGATGATCGGCGGCTGAAGCGGTGGCCCGCGAACCACACGAGCGCGATTTCCTCGGCACCGGCTGGGCGTTCCCGCCCGAGTTCGACCGCCTCGATCGCGGCGCGAAGCGGGTCAGCCACGAGGCGGACATCGTCGAGAGCCTGCGCATACTGATGCAGACGCGCCCCGGCGAGCGCGTGATGCAGCCGGCCTACGGCTGCGGCTTGAACGCGCTGGTGTTCGAGGTCATCGACGCCAGCCTGTTGGCGCGGGTGCGCCAGGTGATCGACCGGGCCGTGTTGTTCTTCGAGCCACGAATCAGGCTCGAGCGCGTGGACGTCGACGACGCCGATGCGCTGGAGGGGCTGCTCAGGATCGGCCTCGTCTACACGGTGCGCACGACCAACACCCGGCACAACGTCGTGTTTCCGTTCTACCATCGCGAGGGTACGCTGCTCGACCCCGAACAACTCCCGGGCCCCGGCGGCGAGGGTCCGTGAGCCGGCACTTCCCCGTCCACGAGAGCGACGGCACCTCGCAGCAGGCGCGCCTCGCCGGCGCGTTGGCGCCCGACTACTTCCGCCCCGACGAGCTGCGCTTCGAAGACCTGGCCGCGATGAGCGTGCGGCTCAGTGCCGCGCTCGACTACTACGGGCTCGACAACCGCAAGGACGGCAACTGGCTGGCGCTGCTGGCGCACGACGAAACGGCCACCCTGGCGACGATACTGAGCACCGACGTGCGCCGCCTGGAAGCCGCGTTCCTCGCCTCGAGCGAGAACCGGCTCGAGCCGCGCGCGCTCGGTGCCTGGGTGCTCGCGGAAACCCTCGATGACTGGTACCGGCGCCTGCACCGGGGCGAGAGCGGCCCGCGTTTCGCCATCGCCGAGCGACTCGGCGGGATCATTCGCGGGCGGCTCGCCGCGGACCTGCACGGCGTGGGCGACCTGCTGCTACGCCTGGGGCGTACGCCCGAGACCTCCGTCGACGAAGGCGTGCCCGCCGCCACCGCCGCCGTGCTGCTGCTGGAGGGCCCGGCTGCGCTCTTCGCGCACCCGTTCGCGCCCGGCCGCTTCGATCCCGTGTGGGGCTTCGGAGCCTCGCCCGCGCTCTTTCCTCACTCGGGCCTCGAGGCGGACGCCGATCGCACGCAGCAGGCGACGACGGTGCGGGCGGCTTTCTTCGAAGCGTTGCACGCCGTTGCCCATCTGCAGGACATCGTGCGGCCCGCCTTCGAGGCGTCGCTGCGCAGCGCGGACCACGAGCCGGCGGCCTCGCTGGTGCTGGCCTTCCTGAAACTGCTGAACGGCGCGCAACGCGAACTGAACACCTTCACCGACCGCCACCAGGCGTTCTACCACGAGCGGTGCCTGGGCGTCGGGGAACGGCCGGCGCAACCGCGCAGCGCTTTCCTGCTGCTCGAGCACGAGGCCGGCACGGCGCCGGTGCGGATCGCGCGAGACACGGCGTTCACCGCCGGGTCGGGCGCGGATTTCGCCGAGCGAGTCTACCGCGCCGATCACGACGTCACCCTGAGCGATACCAGGGTCGCGCGACTCAGGACCCTGCACCTGGCCCGCGATCCGTTGATCTCGCCGGAGGGCGAGTTCGGGTACGCCACGCGCATCAAGGTCGCCCCGCCGGCGAGCGAGGCGGCGCCGGACGTCGGGGCCGCGGAGCCGGGGGCGCTGTTCGGCGCCGGGCGCAAGGGCGAGCAGGCGGGCGACGCGGCCGTCGGCTTCGCGCTCGCCTCGCACGTCCTGGCCCTGCGGGAGGGCCATCGCACCGTCAGGCTGTACGTCAATCTCGAGCCCGGCGAGCCGCCGCCCGGCACCGTCGGGGAGGGCGACGAGCGGGGCTTGCAGCGCGCCTTCGGCCGCCTGTTCGCGCTGCGCATGTTCGGCCTGCCGGGTGCGCAGGCCCTGCACGATCGGCTGTGCGCGATACCGGGGTTGCAGGCTACGTTGCGCGCTCTGCTCGACGACCTGCTCGCTGCGACGCGCCGCGACCTCGTCTTCTACACCCGGCTCGAGGAACTGTTCACGCTGCGCCTGAGCGGCGCCAGCGGCTGGTGCTGCCCGGCGGCCTACGTCCTGCACCCGGGCGGGCGCCGCGTCGACGGCAGCGCCTGCCCGGGCCTTTCGTTCGAGTTCGCGCTCGAGCACGACGTCGAGCCGATCGTCGGTTACGACCCGCAGGTGCACGGCGGGCACTGGCAGACCCGCCTGCCGGTGATGCGCCTCGAGCTGGACTCGACCTCGCGGCTGTTCGGCTACTCCCTGTTCGAGGCCGCGCGGGTGGCGGAAATGGTCGTCGACGTGGCGGTGCGTGGCGCGCGCGCGGTGCGTCTGTACAACGACTACGGCGAACTCGAACCGGGCAAGCCGTTCACGCCCTTCGGGCCGTTGCCGGCGGTGGGTTCGAGTTTCATCGTCGGCAGCCGCGAGGCGGCCGGCAAGCGCCTCGGCGCCCTGGCGCTGAACGTCGACTGGGGTGGGCAGCCGCCGCGCGAACGCGGCGGCTTCGCCGCGCACTACGAAGGTTACGGGCAGGACTTCGACCGCGAGGCGTTCGAGGCCGGCGTGGAGATCCTGAACGACGGGCGCTGGACCGGCAACCCGGGCGCGCGGCGCGTCAAGCTGTTTCCGGGCGGAGTCGCGGAGCCGGCGCACACGGTGCGCATCGACATCGACGAGCCCGAGCGCGCCCGGACGCTCGCACCCGACGTTGCCGCCGCGCAGTTCGACTACCAGCGCGGCGCGCGCAACGGGTTCGTGAAGCTGACGCTCGCTGCACCGCCCGCGGCTTTCGGTCACGCGCTCTACCAGGAAGTGCTGGTCGCCACGGTGCAGCGCAACGCGCGGTTGCGCGCACGGCGCCAGAAGCCGTTGCCGAAGACGCCGTACACACCGACCATCGAGCGCCTGAGCCTGGACTACGAAGCGCAGGCCCGGATCGACTTCGAGCGCGATCACGCCCGGCAGGACTCGCTCGAGTACCGCGACGCCGTGTTCCACATCCACCCGTTCGGGATCGAACGTGTCTACCCGAGCGAAGGCGTCTCGCACCGCGCGTTGCTGCCGCGCTACGATCACGACGGCAACCTGTTCATCGGCCTCGCCGGCGCCCGCCCGAGCGGGGCGCTGACGCTCTATTTCGACCTCGGCGGCGACGCCACCCTGGAGGCGGCGCGCCGGGCGCCCGACGTCGAGTGGTTCTACCTCACCGGCGGCGGCTGGCGGCGCCTAGCCGCTGCGCGTGTGCTGTCCGACTCTACCCACGGCCTGCACGGCTCGGGCATCGTCATCCTCGACCTGCCGCCCGATATCGCCCGCGGACACGCCACCCTGCCGGGTGAGTTCTACTGGTTGCGCGTCGCCGCCCACGAAGCGCTCGAGCGATTCCCCCGGCTGCGCGGGGTCCATGCGCACGCTTTGCAGGTCAGCGCCGAGGCCGGCGCGCCGGACCTCGAAGCCTTCGACGAGGCCGCTCCCAGCGAGACCTGGAGCAGCCTGTCGCCGCTGCCCGGGTTGCGCGCCCTGCGCCAGGCGGGAGCGTTTTTCGGTGGCCGCCCGCCCGAGGGGCGTACCGAGTTGCGCACGCGCGTCAGCGAGCGCCTGCGCCACAAGCAGCGGGCCTCGACGCCGTGGGACTACGAGCGCATCGTGCTCGAGCAGTTTCCCGACATCTCGAAGGTGAAGTGTTT
>JBFJWO010000039.1:0-15858 GCA_041623575.1 Gammaproteobacteria bacterium | reverse complement strand
CCACCGAGGACAAGGGCGAGCGTGCACCAGGCGATCACCAGCCAGTCCAGCTCAGGCACGGGCGGAGCGGCCGGCCGGCGGGGACGGGCGGGTAGGGCAGGGCTGATCGATCATCCTGGGGTGTTCCGGGCCTCGGTTCCAAGGCGGGTCTGCGCGTGCCGCACGCCAGCGACAGGGTGCGCCGTGATTGTACGCTGCGAGCGCTTCGGGGAGCAGCTGCGCGGCCTGGGGGTTCAAGTTCCGCCCGCTCCTCGCCGCTAGTGCCGTGACGGGCAGCCCACCGGCGTTGCGACCGTGGCACGACGGCGCAGGGCCCGGGGAGCGGCGCGCGCCCGTTTGGCAGGCGGTGGCGGCGTGCCGACGGTAAATCGGGCCTGCCGGAGTCTTTATCAAAAGAGGTGTATCCGTGAGCGCGACGCGCATCCACATCGCCGACGACGACGCCGACGACCGGCTGTTCCTGGAGGAAGCCATCCGCGAGATATCGCCGGCGGCGCTGGTTTCGGCGTCGGTCAGCGGTGACGACCTGATCCAGCACCTGCACCAGTATGCCGCCACCAACTCGTTGCCGAACGTGGTGGTGCTGGACCTCAACATGCCCGGGCGCGACGGGCTGTCCTGTCTCGCGGAGATCAAGGCCACGCCGCATCTGCGCGAGATCCCGGTCGTGGTGCTGGCGACGGTGCTCGACGAGACCACCGTCGCGGCCTGCTATGCACGAAGCGCCACACGCTGCGTGGCCAAGCCCGACAGCATCGAGGCGATGCGCCGGATCGCGGCGAGCCTGCTCGAGTCGGCCACGGCCACCCCCGCTGGCAACAGAACGAACTGACGCCCCGCGCGCTGCGGGCGGCCCCGGCGCGCCGCCGCCTCCGGTCCAAGCGCCGGCGTAGACGCGTCTTGCGCGCGGCGACGCGCCGGGCTTTGACTATCTCGGGGGCGGCCCTTAACCTGCCGGGCTGCAGCGGACCAGACCCGGGTATTGTTCATGAACCACGACGACATCGTCGACTCATTGATAGGCAACGCCAGGCGCGCGCAACGCGAGTACGCGCGCGCCGCTCAGCACCGCGTCGACGAGGCGGTCACGGCGCTCGCCTGGTCGGTGTACCGCCCGGACCATGCCCGCGCGCTCGCCGAGCAGGCGGTGGCCGACACCGGCCTCGGCAACGTGGCCGACAAGATCGTCAAGAACCAGCGCAAGACCTTCGGCACGCTGCGAGACCTGTTGCGCGCCAAGACCGTCGGTGTGATCGAAGCGGACCCGCGCCGTGGCCTGGTGCGCTACGCCAAACCGGTGGGGGTGGTCGCGGCCATCACGCCGTCGACCAATCCCGCCGCCACGCCGGTGAACAAGGCGATGATGGCGCTCAAGGGCGGTAACGCGATCATCATCGCGCCATCGCCCGCCGGGTGGTCGACCACGGCCGAGACCGTGCGGCTGATGCGCGCCGAGCTCGAGCGCATCGGGGCGCCGTGCGATCTCGTCTCGATCCTGCCCGAACCGGTGACGCGCGAGGTGACGCGCACGCTGATGGCGCGCGCCGATCTCGTGGTCGCCACCGGGTCGCAGAACAATGTGCGCGCGGCCTATTCGAGCGGCACGCCCGCCATCGGGGTCGGGGCGGGCAATGTGCCGGTCATCATCGACGCGAGCGCCGACCTCGAAGCCGCGGCCAGTCTGATCCGGGCGTCGAAGACCTTCGACAATGCCACTTCGTGCTCCTCGGAGAACGCGCTGGTGATCCTGGATTCGGTGTACGAAGACGCCCTGGCTGCGCTGCAACGCGCCGGCGGCTACCGCGCCGATACGAGCGAGCGCGAGCTGATCCGCGAGCGCCTGTGGCCCGGCGGGCGCCTCAGCCGGGAACTGATCGCGCGCGACGCCGATGTGTTCGCAGCCGGCGTGGGACTGGGCGCCGAGGCGGCGCGCGCGGCGTTTTTCATGGTCGAGGAACCGGCCTTCGACGCCGCGTCGCCGTTCGCCGACGAGAAGCTCTCGCTGGTGCTGAGCGTCTACCGTGCTCGCGATTTCGCCCACGCCCGCGAACTCGTGCGCAACATTCTCGAAGTGCAGGGGCGTGGCCACTCGTGCGGTATCCACACGCGCGAGCCGGAGCACGCGCGCCAGCTCGCCAGCGAGACGGACGTGGTCCGGGTGCTGGTCAACCAGGCACACACCTTCGGCAACGGCGGCAGCTTCGAGAACGCGCTCAATTTCACCCTGAGCATGGGTTGCGGCACCTGGGGCGGAAACAGCATCTCGGAGAACCTCAACTACCGCCATTTCATCAACGTCACCCACCTGGTCATGCCCGCCGCCGAGGACAAGCCCAGCGAGGAAGAGCTGTTCGGAGCCTACTGGGCGCGTTACGGGCGCGGTGGATGAACCCGGAAAAACCTTCCGCTGACGGCGCACAGGCCGGCACGCTCGGCGCGTACCTCGAGCGCCATGCGTTGGAGCGCCCGGGTGCGGTGTTCCTGGTGGCAGCCGACGACGGCGGGCGGGAAGTCGACTTCGGAACGTTGCGCGCCCTGACCGACGAGGTCGGCGAGCGACTCGCCGTGCTCGGGGCGGCGCGTGGGGCGAAGGTGGCCTTCCTGCTCGACAACGGCTTGTGGGGCACCGTGCTGTTTCTCGGGACGATCGCCAGCGCCCGGGTCGTCGTGCCGCTCAACGCCGTCGCGGGCGACCGCCAGCTGCGCTATGTGCTCGAGCACTCCGACGCAGAGGTCGTGTTCGTCGCCGAGCGCTACCGCGAACGAATCGACGCCCTGCTGGAGGGCTTTCCGCGCTCCCTGCGCGTGATCGAGACCGACGCCACGCACGGGCCTCGATGGCCCGCCGCCGCATCGTCCCCGCCACCGGCCACTCCGCCGCGCGGCCAGGATGCGGCGTTGCTGCTCTACACGTCCGGCACCACCGGCCTGCCGAAGGGGGCGGTGCTGTCGCAGCGGGCGATTGCCCGGGGCGGCGAGAACGTGGCGGTCGCCCACGGCCTCGACGCGCACGACCGCGCCTTGTGCGTGCTGCCGATCTATCACATCAACGGTGCGATGGTCACCGTCGCCGCGCCGCTGGTCAGCGGCGGCAGCGTCGTCATGCCGCGCCGGTTCAGCGCCAACCGCTTCTGGCCGCTGGTGAGCGAGCACGGTTGCACCTGGTCGAGTCTGGTGCCGACCATCATCAAGTACCTCCTGGATCGTGCGGACCAGGAACCGTTCGGTTTCGGCGACGACCCGCGCCTGGCCCGCTTCCGCTTCGCCCGCTCGGCTTCGGCGGCGCTGGCGGCGGCCACGCTCGCCGAATGGGAAGCGCGCTTCCACGTGCCGATGATCGAGACCATGGGGCTGACCGAAACTGCCGGCACCGTGCTGAGCAACCCGCTGCCGCCGGGCCGGCGCAAGCCAGGGTCGGTCGGGCGCGCCTACGGCAACGAGGCGCGCATCGTCGACGAGCGGGGTAGGGTGGCGGAACCGG
This sequence comes from Gammaproteobacteria bacterium, assembly GCA_041623575.1. Lineage (GTDB taxonomy): Bacteria > Pseudomonadota > Gammaproteobacteria > JAHELT01 > JAHELT01 > JAHELT01. Next base: position 12,377 of record JBFJWO010000039.1, on the reverse strand, counting down.
GCGGCGTCGGCGAACTCCAGATTCGCGGCGAGAACCTGCTCTCGTACTACTACGAGAATCCGGCGGCGACGGAGGCGGCCTTCGACGACGGCTGGTTTCGCACCGGCGACCTCGGCTACTGCGATACGGACGGCTACTACTTCATCACCGGGCGGTTGAAGGAGCTCATCATCCGCGGCGGCGAGAACATCGCCCCGCGCGAGATCGACGACGTGCTCTATCAGCACGAGGCGGTGCTCGAGGCCGCGGCGGTCGGCGTGCCCGACGAGTTCTACGGCCAGGAGGTCGTTGCCTGCGTGGCGTTGCGCGACGGCTACCGGTGCTCCGAGGAAGAATTGCGTGCGTTCTGCGCACGCCAGGTCGGCGACTACAAGGCGCCGAAACGGGTGTATTTCCTCGCCGAATTGCCGAAGGGGCCGTCGGGCAAGATCCAGCGCCTGAAGCTTCCCGAACTCATCGGGGCGCAAGGGTAGAGGAGGGCTGTCGCGAATCGGCCCTTGCCGCGATACCGGGCTTTGAAAAACAATAATTTATTGTATAAACTTCAACCTTCGTCGAGCTACGAGCGACGCATGAAGGGAGCTTAATCACGATGGCAGCGAAAAAAACCACGACCCAGCAACTGGCAAAACTGCGCAGAGACGACGCGAATTTCGCGGCGTTGCGTGCCGTCCTCGCCGACGAGAGCGGCGCGGCGCTGGTCGCCTGCAAGCGGGAAGTCGATCAGTTGCGCAAAGGTGCCAAGCGCGGCACGACCGCCGTTACCCGCCTGCGCAAACGGGTCGTGCGCGAAAAGAATGCGCTGAAGAGGTCCGACACCGCGGCCGCGCGCAGGGCGCTGCGTGCTACCGAGACCGAACTCGCCAAGGCGCGCAAGACCAAGGCCGCGAATGCCGCGACGCTGGCCGCCGCCCGGGAAAGACTCGCCGAGGCCAAGGCGCTCGCGACCCGGCACAAGAAATACGCAACGTTGATGGCCCAGGCCGATCGCGCGCTCGCGCGCGGCGCCCGCAAACGCCGGGCCTGAAGCCGCGCCTGGCGCACACCGACCCCGCCGCCCGGCGGGGTTTTTTTTGCCGCCGGGCGACTGGCGGCGTCCTCAACTTTCTCGCTTACCCGCCGCTAGCCTGACCGCGGGAGTGCGCGTGCGCGACCGTGCGGCGCATCCGCTGCCCGTTGCGGTGCGCCTTTTGCGAATCGTCGGCCCAACCACGGGGAGAACCGCCGCCATGCCCGAACCAGTCCCGACCTGGCGCGCCGCGCTGCGACGCCGCTTCTACGCGATGCTGGTCGCGCCCGTCTTGCTGCTCGCCAACGCTGCGGACGGCGCCAGCACCCTGAACCCGCCACAGGGGCGGGTGGTGCTGACCGTGTCCGGCAACATCAGCGTCACCAACGCCGGCGATGGCGCCCGGTTCGACCGCGCGATGCTGGAGACCCTGGGCACCACGCGGGTGCGAACGCGCACGCCGTGGACGGACTCCGCGAACGTCTTCGAGGGGGTGCTGGTGCGCGATCTGCTGCGCTCGGTCGGCGCGGGCACGGACAGCTTCCTGGCCATGGCGCACGACGATTACCAGACCCACGTGACGGGCATAGATTTCGACAAGTACCCGATCATTCTGGCGATGAAGGTCGACGGCAAGACGATGCGCCTGCGCGACAAGGGTCCGCTGTGGCTGATTTTCCCCTGGGACGACCACCCCGAACTGCACGCCGAGGTCAATTCCGCGTTGTCGGTCTGGCAACTGAAGTCCATCGTCATCGACTGATGCGCCGCGCGCTGCTCCTGTCCTACCTGTTCATCGCCGTGGCGCTGCCAGCGCTGGTCGCCAGCATGGCCTACGTGCTCGCCCAACTGCACGAGCGCAGCGAGAAGTACCGCTACGGGCAGGAACTGGTGATGTGGGACCTGATGAGCACGGACTACATGATCGCCAACCTGCAGCTGGCCATACAACGTTACCGCCATGAGCCTTCGCAGGTGCTCGCCGAGGACATGCTCTACGCCTTCGACCTGGTGTGGAGCCGGTTCGGCGAAACCACCCGTATCGCCGAGCGTCCCGACTTCCAGCGCATCGAGGCGATGCCGACGCTGGAAGCGGGCGCGGCCCTGGTGCGCGGCATGGACCGTCACATGTCGGAACCGGACGGGGTGGAACCGGCGACCTGGAACCTGTACGAGCGCGCGCTGGGGGAACTCCGCCGGGGCCTGAAGGACCTCGGCCAGCGCAACTACGAGGACACCGAGAACCTGCGCATGCAGACGTTCAACTCGGTGGAACGCCTGTACTGGCAGCTGGTGTGGCTGTTCGTCGCGATCCTCGCGATCGCGAGCCTGCTGGTGGTGGTGCTGGTGCACGAACGACGCTCCGTGCATCGCCTCTACGCCGAGGCGCAGCAGGCGCGCGTGGCGCTCGATTCGGCCAACGACGAGTTGCGTCGCCATCGCGACGACCTGCAGACCCTGGTCGACGAGCAGACCTCGGACCTGATCGTCGCACGCGACCAGGCCGAAGCCGCCAACCGCGCCAAGAGCGAGTTCCTGGCCAACATGTCGCACGAGTTGCGCACGCCGATGCACGCCATCCTGAGCTTCGCGAGCCTCGGCGATCGCAAGCTGCGCGAACTGGCCGATCTGCCGGTGAAGAACTACTACTCGCGCATCCACGAGAGCGGCAAACGGTTGCTGACGCTGCTGAACGACCTGCTGGACCTCGCCAAGCTCGAAGCGGGCAAGCTGGAACTGCACCCGAGCGATCAGTCGCTGGTCGAGATCGTCGAGGTGGCGATGGACGAGTTCCGCCCGCTGGCGCACGATCACGAGGTGACGCTGGCGATGGACGACCGGCTGCACGATCTCGAATTTTCTTTCGACGCCGACCGCATCCTGCAGGTGTTGCGAAACCTGCTGTCGAACGCGATCAAGTTTTCCCACGCCGGCGGCACGGTGACGGTACGGCTGGGCTACGCCGACACCGAAGGCGGTGCCGGGCGGCGTGCCGCCGTGTCCGTCGAGGACGAGGGCGTCGGCATCCCGGCGGGCGAAGTGCGCCTGGTATTCGACAAGTTCGCCCAGAGCAGCAAGACCGCGTCGGGCGGCGGAGGCACCGGCCTCGGGCTCGCCATCTGCAAGGAGATCCTGACGCTGCACGGCGGCGAGATCTGGGCCGAGAACCGGGCCGTGGGCGGCGCGCGCTTCGTGTTCCAGTTACCGCTCGGCGACCTGGCCACGCGCGCGGCCTGAGGGGCGGGACGGGAGCCCGACCTCCGGCCGGACCTCTGATCGCATAGTATTGTTATACTAGGCGGAATCGGTAAAGGGCCCGGTGCCGCACCGCGCAGCCCGATCGAGACCTGCGCCGCCCACGCAGCCCGGCCTTGGGCTCACGCCACGTTGATGACCACCACGCCGCAAGCGACCAGCACCGCGGCGATCAGGCGCGTCGGCGTGAACGGCTCGTGCAGCACCAGCATCCCGATCAGCGCTGCGAAGATGACGCTGGTCTCGCGGATCGCGGAGACGCCGGCCATCGGGGCGATGCTCATGGCCCAGACCACGAGCCCATAGGCCAGCAGCTGGAACACGCCGCCGGCGGCGCCCGAGGACACGGCACTGCGCCATTCGCTGACGACGCTCTGGCGCCGGCGCCGGGCCACGGCGATCGCCAGCACGGGCCAGCCGTCCAGCAAGGTCAACCACACCACGTACGAGACGACCGCGTCGGCGCGGCGCACGCCCATGCCGTCGGTCACCGTGTAGGCGGCGATGAAAACGGCCGTCGCCAGCGCGAACCCCACGGGGCGCCAGCCGGCCTCGATGCGCGAGCGCGACTCGAACGTCAGGCTCACTATCCCGGCGCTGACCAGCACCACGCCGCCGAGTTGGGCGACCGGCAACTGCTCGCCGGCGAACGCCCAGGCGCCGGCGAGAATCAGCAGCGGCGAGGCCCCGCGCGCCAGCGGGTAGACGTGGCTCAGGTCGCCGACCCGGTAAGCGGCGAGCAGGAACAGGTAGTAGCCCACGTGCAGCACGGCGGAGGCCACCAGGAACGGCCAGGCCTCGGGCGCCGGCAGCGGAAGGAACGGGGCCGCGAGCAGGCACACGCCGAACCGCGAGGCGTTGACCGCACCGAGGGTGAGCAGTCGGTCGCCACCGGACTTGACGAGGGCATTCCACGCCGCGTGCAGCAGTGCGGCGGTGAGGACCAGCGCTACGGCGCGAGGGTCCAAGACCGTTCCGTTCGCGGGCAGCTCACTCCGGCAGGATTTCCGTACGCCCTTTCAACGGCCCCCGCATCACCTCGCGCAGCAATGTGCGGTCGTCGACCAGGTCCGGGTGAAACCCGGGTCGCAGGTAATCGACCAGGTAGCGCAACGACCGCCAGGCGACGCGCTCGCGCGTGAACTGAAAGCGAAACCACTCCAGCCACCAGTCGGCTCGCAGCAGGCAACGCTGCTGCAGGCAGAACAGCACCGTGCCGGCGAAGTTGAAGGCGTAGAAAACCGGTGCCGCCAGCAGCATGCCGAGCACCCGCAGGGGGTAGCTGGCGACCAGCGCGTGGTAGACGTCGAAAGCGACCGCCTTGTGTTCGATTTCCTCGGCGAGATGCCAGTAGAACAGCTCGCGCTGGCGCGCTTCGGCGTCGCGCAGCAGGTCCGCGGAGAGCACCACCCGGCCGAGATAGGTGTTGATGTGCTCCACCGCGGCGATGACCGACAACTGGATCGACAGCGGGAACAACGCCTCCAGCAGCCGGTAGCTCAGCAAGTCGGTGAGGCGGAGAAAGCGTTCGTAGCGCAGTCCCTGGGCCCGCAGCGCCGCCCAGTACTTCTCGTGCGCGATCCCGTGCTGGCCCTCCTGGCGGATGAATCGCTGCGTTCGGTGGCGCAGGTCGGTGTCGCGCAGCAGCGCCAACGCCCGTCGCAGGTGGCGCATGTAGTAGCGCTCGTTGCCCGGCACCAGGACGGTGTAGGTGTTGAGCATGTGCGTGAGCACGGCGTTGCCCCGAAACCAATGCCGGGGTGTGTCGAGGCCCAGGTCGCCGGTGAACCGGCGCGGCTGCGGCACGGCGCCGATCCGGCTCAAGGTCCTTGTGCCCTCGCCTTTGCAAGGTGAATAGTTAACAAACCTGGCGTGATCCATTGTGCGAGTGGCGGTTGCGTGGTTCCCGAATAGTACCCCTTAAACAACGCCTTCCACCTCCACTTTGCGGATATGTCTGATGAGCCTGGCGAAATCCATGACCCCGGTGTTGCTGCTGGCCCTGTGCGCGGGCCCCGGTAGTGTGCTCGCCGACCGCGGCGAGCGAACCTATCGCCGCACCTGCGTCTTCTGCCACGCGGACGGTGCTTCCGGGGCGCCGCGCAAAGGCGACGCCGCGGCCTGGGCACCTCGCATCGAAAAGGGCCGCAAGGTCCTCTACCGCCATGCCCTGGACGGGTTTCGCGCGATGCCCGCTCGCGGGGCCGACCGCACGCTCACCGATAGCGAAGTGCGCGCGGCCGTCGACTACCTGATCGAGCAGGCCGGCGAGTGAGTGCCGGCGTCAAATAGGTCATGCAATTTGTTGAATCGTAAGCACTAAGTGCCTATCATCCCTCCCGCAGAGCGCCAGAGGGATCGCCCGGGCGGCGCGCGCGGCACGAAGGCCGCCGGGTCGTCGCCCCAAGCAAGCAGCATGCGTGCAGTCTTATCGCGACTAGTCGAGCGCCGCGGGCCGCTGCGCTTCGAGACCTACGAACGCGACCAGGCGCTGATCAGGCTGGTGATCTCGAGCGCCATTCTCGCCTATTCCAGCTATTTCCTGACCATGCGCGGGCTGGACGTCTGGGTGCACCTGACGTTCCTCATCCCGCTCTCGTTCCTGGCCTTCTCGCTCGCCATGACCGTGTGGGCCTGGCGCCTGTGGAAGAGCAAGGCCACGGAGGGCGAAAGGCTGGTGCACCGCTTCATCGGGATCTGCGGCGACATCGGCGTGTTGTCCTGGGGCCTGGCGGCGACCCAGGAACTCGGCGCGCCGTGGTTTCCGGTCTACCTGTGGGTGATCCTCGGTAACGGCATCCGCTACGGCGTGCCCTACCTGCAGTTCGCCACGCTCGCGAGCCTGGTCGGCTTCGCATCGGTGATCTTTCACAACCCCTACTGGGGCGAGGAGCAGCTGGCGCTCGCCATCGGGCTGCTGGTCGGGCTGATCGTGCTGCCGCTCTACGTCGGCGGCCTGATCAATCGCCTCAACCGTGCGCTGGCCGCCTCCGACCAGGCCAACCGGGCCAAGGCGCAGTTCATCGCCAATATCTCCCACGAGCTGCGCACCCCGCTGAACGGCGTCATCGCGGTCACCGACCTGATGCGCGAGAAGCCGCTCGACCACGAGCTGCTCAACATGGTGAGCATGATCGAGAGCTCGGCCAAGGCGCAGCTGCAGCTGATCAACCAGATCCTCGACGTCTCCAAGATCGACGCCGGGCACGTGAGTATCGTCGAGGAGCCGTTCGACCTCCTGCACCTGATCCAGGACGTCGACGACATGGTGCGCCCCCAGGCCCGCAACAAGGGGCTCGCCATGTTCACCTACGTCGACACCCGCATCCCGGCGGCGTTGCGCGGTTCGGGCGACTATCTGCGCCAGGTGCTGGTGAACCTGGTCGGCAACGCCGCCAAGTTCACCAACGAGGGGCACATCGCGTTGCGGGTCTACGCCGTCGCGTGCGACGAGGAGCGCGCCGAGCTGCGTTTCGAGATCGCCGACACCGGCATCGGCATCCCGCAGACCGCGGTACACCGCATCTTCGATGCCTTTGCGCAGGTCGACGAGAGCAACACGCGCCGCTTCGGCGGCACCGGGCTCGGCACCACCATCTCGCGCCAGCTGGTGTCGCTGATGGGCGGCGACATCGAGCTGCGCTCGGTCGAGGGCGTGGGCACGACGTTCGAGGTGCGATTGTCGCTGGCCCGCGACCCCGGATCGCCGGTGGACCCGGGCGCGCCGGGCGAGGACGTGCATTTCGTCGGCGTCGGTTTCGAGCCGTTCGAGCCGTGGCTGGCGGCGATCGTTCCGGGGGGGCGCGTCAGCGCCGAAACGGTGCCGACCCTCGAGTCGCTGCTGGCACGTGAGCCGCGCGCGACGTTCGAGGTGGTGCTGGTGAATGCCGGCGTGCTTGGCGCGCATGGCGCGGCTTTCATGGCGCGCGCGGCGCGCGAACTGCCCCAGGAACGCGCGTGGCTGGTGGCACTCGACCCGGACGACGAGACGGCCGTGATCAATGCCGGCGCGGCGGCCGTGCTACGCAGCGACGAGCTCGCACAGGGTCTCGGCGCCCTCCTCGCCCGGACCCGGGTCTATCGCCGCGGCGGTCCGCGCAGGCCGCTCGCCGCCCGCCCGACGCGCAAGCTCAACGTGCTGCTCGCCGAGGATCACGAGACCAACCAGAAAGTCGGGCGCATGATCCTCGAGAGCGAGGGTCACCGCGTCAGCATCGTCGAGAACGGGGAGCTGGCGCTCGAGAAGCTGCTCGGTCACAGCTTCGACGTGGCGATCCTCGACATGCACATGCCGGTGATGACCGGTACCGACGCGGCGCGCATGTACCGTTTCGCGACCCCCGACGCGAGCACCCCCATCATCCTGTTGAGCGCCGACATCACCGAAGACGCGCGCCGCCAGGCCGAGCAAGCCGGCATCGACCGGCGTCTGAGCAAGCCGGTGAGCAAGGCCGATTTGCTCAACGCGGTCTACGAGCTGGTCGGCGTCGAGCGCGTAGCTCCCGGGCCTTCGCGCGAGCTCGACAACGGCGTGCTGCTCGACGAGTCAACGCTCGATGACCTGATGAACCTCGCGAGCGACGGGGTGGCGTTCATGGACGACCTGCTGCGCAGCTTTCTCGACGAAGGCGCGACCAATGTGGGCAATGCGCTCACCAGTGCCCGTCGCGCGCAGCTGCGCGGGTTTCTCGACGCGCTGCACGCGATCAAGGGTTCGAGCCTGCAACTCGGGCTGGGGGCTCTCACCGAACTCAGCACGCGCTTGCGCACGGCGCACCGCGACGGGTTCGATGAGAGCCGCCTGAGCAGCGATCTCGACGAACTGCAGCGCGTTTTCGCCGAGACCCGGGGCGCCGTCGACCGCTACCTGCGAACGCTAGCCCTGCACTGAGACCAACGCCTGGTTGGCGGCACTCGACTGCTGCTGGCGCCGGCAAAGGTGGTCCATCATGCGCAGGTCCCGCGGCGTCAACTCCATCGCGCGCTCGACCCATTGGGCGAGCATGTCGGACAGTTCCTGGTGATTGATCGGCGCGGTACGTCGCGTCGCACGTCTGAACGCGGTGATCCCGGCGTGTCGCGACTCGTTCTGGCGCACGTAACGCATTACCGCCTCGCTGCCTTCCCCCGGGTCGGCCAGCACGTCCACGACGCCGAGTTCGAACAACTCCACGGCGGTGTAGTTCCTGCCGGAGAGGATGATCTCCTCGGCCATGCGCGGCGAGACGCGGCGCTTCAGCAGGCTGTAGGCGCCCATTCCGGGGAACATGTTGAACAGGATCTCCGGGAAACCGAGCTTGGCTTGCGTCTCGGCGATCAGCACGTCGGCCGCCAGTGCGGCTTCGAAGCCGCCGCCGAGCGCGTCCCCCTGCACCAGCGAGATACTGGTCAGCGGCAGACCCTGGTCGTTGGCGTTGTTGAACACCAGGTTCAGGCAATCGCGGGCGTAGATGCTCAACCGGTCGCGGTCCTCCCGCTCCACGCAGCGTTTGAAAAACGCAAGATCGCCGCCGAGGCTGAAGACCCCCGGAATACGCGATCCGAAGACCTGGTAGCGCAACCGGCTGCCGTTGCCGGCGTCGATTTCGTTGCGCAGCTGCGCGACCACGCGGCGCTGTCCGTTTTCGAGCGCGCGCAGCAACCGGGCCGTGAAACAGACCGGTGCCTGAGCGCTGAGGAAGGCCCACATGACACCGCAGTCCTCGTCGTACCGCATTTCCAGCAGATCGAGCGGGCTGACGTCGACGATCTCCGTGGGGCGGCGCGCAGGGGTGGCGGTACTGATGATCGAATCAAGCATTTGCAGGCTCCTTCGGGGTTGTGGTGTATAGTCGCTCGGCCGCCAGTCGCCGCCGGCGGTTTCTTTTTGTCGAGTAGGCTAAGTTAGTAAAAAAAACCGACGTCCGAAAGCGGCTTTAGCCTTAACGTGAATGAGGAAAGTGGTCGCTTTTGCATTTGGTGAGCCGCAGCGTCAACGTTCCGGCGCTTTCCCCCTCGAAAATCTTTGGATGGTCGCCAAGGTCCCGAAATGGATAGTCGCCAAGATATTGAGCAGCGCGTGGTCCGTACGCTGACCGACGTACTGGCCCTGCGTGAGCCGCCGCCGCTCGAGGCCAACATCGCCGTGGACCTCCAGGCCTCGTCGATGGACGTGGTGACGCTGGTGGTGGCGCTCGAAGAGGAGTTCGGTCGGTCGGTGCCCGCCGACCTCGATCTGGCCGCGCTGGTCACCGTCGAAGACGTCGTGGCGCTCGTCGCGCGCCACCTGGGGTCGGTCGAACCACCCGCCGGATGACGCCCGCACCGCCCGTCAGGGTGGCCGTCACCGGGCTTGGCGCGTTCGCCGCGACCGGCCGGGACCGGCAGGGTTTCTGGCAGGCCTGTCTGGCGGGGCGCCAGGCGGTGGCCGCCCTGCCCCGCTACTGGCTCGAGCATGCCCGCTTTCGCACGCGGGTGTGGTCGCCGCTCGGCGACATCGATTTCGAAACGCTCGGGTTCTCGCGGACCGAACGCTTGCAGCACGACCCCGTCAGCCTGCTGGCGATGCAGGTCGCCGGCGAGGCGTTGCGCCACGCGGGGCTTGCGTTGAGCGCTGCCGACCAGCGCGCGAACAGCTACCGCCTCGACGACCTCGACCCCGAAAGGGTCGCCGTCAGCTTCGGCACCGGCGTCGGCGGCGATCACACGTTGCTCGCCAACTACGCGACCTACCTGTTCGCCAACGCACCGCCCCGCGACGCTGGCGCCGGCGGGGCTGAGTGGCTGTCGCGCATGCGTCTCGCGCCGCGCGTGAGCCCCTTCGTGATCCCGATGATCATGCCCAATGCACCGGCGGCGTCGGTGGCCATCAAGTTCGGGCTGCGCGGACCCTGCCACAACCATTCGGTGGCCTGCTCCTCGGGTACGGTCGCGCTCGGCGAGGGCTTCGAACTGATCCGCCGCGGCGCGGCCGACGTGGTGGTCGCCGGCGGCAGCGAGTTCATCAGCGACGCCTGCGGCGGGATGCTCTACGGCTTCGACCTGGCGCGGACGCTGGCGAGCGACTGTGACCCGCCGGAGCAGGCCAACCGCCCGTTCGACCAGCGCCGGTCGGGGTTCGTGTACAGCGAGGGCGGCGCCGCGGCCCTGATTCTCGAGCGCCTGGACCACGCACGCGCGCGCGGGGCGCCCGTCCTCGCCGAAGTGCTGGCTTTCGGCGAGACCTGCGATGCGTACAGCCTGATGAGCGTGGCCCCCGACGGTGCGCAGATCGAACGCCTGGTGCGCGAGACCGTGTCGCGCGCCGGGCTCGAGACCGGCGACGTCGGCTACGTCAACGCGCATGGCACCGGCACGCAGGCCAACGACCAGGTCGAGGCCGAAATGCTGATGCGGGTATTCGGAACCGGCGCGGCGGTCAACTCGAGCAAGTCGCTGCTCGGGCATACCATCGGTGCCAGCGGGGCGCTGGAGGCGTTGATCGCGGTCGAGAGCCTGCGCTCGGGGCGGCTGCACCCCAGCCTCAATCTGGAACGACCCGTGGTCGGGCTCGATTTCGTGACCGGCGAAGCGCGCCGTGCCGACGTCTCCGTGGCGTTGTCCGAGTCGTTCGCGTTCGGCGGGCACAATGCCTGCCTGGCGTTCGCCCGCGCCTGAGCGGGGGCCGCCGCGCGTTGCGGTGAATAGTTCACGAGGCCCCCGTTAAGCCCTTCACTGGCCGGCCGGAGCGCCTGCGTCACACTGCGCAGCCAGTCGAAACCGAGGGGCACTGGCCCGGAGGCACGCATGCGCACCCTGGCTGCATTGATTGTCCTGCTCGTGGGCAGCGGAGCGATGTTCCCGACCGGCTTTGCCCGCGACCCCGAGCCGCTGGAACTCTACACGCTCCAGCAGCTGAGCATTGCCTCGACCCGCCCGGAGCGGCGCCAGGCAGAGATCGTCGACCCCGACGGCAACGTGCACCTCGTCACGCTCGGCTCGCGCGTGGGCGAACGCTACGGCGAAGTCGTCCACATCGGCGCGCGCCGCATCGTGGTCCTGCAACTGCTGCAAACCGCCGGCGGCGACTGGACGGCCCGTACCGCGACGCTCGGGATGGAAAGCGGGCCAGGCATCGGTCAGGCGAGGGACTGATCCTCGGGAGGGCCGGCGCGCGTTCGCCCGGCGCCGCTCGCCGCGATTCGAAAACGCCCACCCGGGCGCTCGCCCCGCGCACCGCCTCAGAGCAGGTGGTCCTCGAAGGGGTAGCGTGAGAGGGTCTCCGTGCCGCTCGCCGTGATCAGGACCTGTTCTTCCAGCTTGACGCCCTCGCGAGCGCCGGCTTCGCCGACATAGGACTCCACGCACAGGGTCATGCCAGGCTCGAGAACACCGTCGTAGCCTTTCGCCGGCCAGTCCTCGCGGTGCTTGATGGACGGGTACTCGTCCGCCAGGCCGACGCCGTGTATCAGGCTCGGATACCGGTTGGCGGCATAGGCGGGCGGGATCACCCAGGCGTTGGCGGAGATATCGCCGAAGCTGCGGCCGGGGCCGAGGACGGCGATGTTGTGCTGGATCTGCTCGTAGGCCAGCGCGTAGAGCGTGCGCTGCGCGGCGCTCGCCCGATCGCCGCACACCCAGGCGCGGGAGATGTCGGCGCAGTAGCCGTACGGGCCGATCAGGTCGGTGTCGAAACACACCAGGTCGCCGGCCTCGATCGGGCGCATGGAGCACTCGCGAAACCACGGATTGGTGCGCGGGCCCGACGACAGCAGGCGGGTCTCGATCCACTCGCCACCGAGACGGATGTTCGCCTCGTGCAGGCGCGCCCACAGGGCGTTCTCGGTGATCCCGGGCTCGAGCACCTCGCGCATGGCGGCGATGCCCTGCTCGCAGGCGTCTATCGCGACGCGCATCAGCGCCAGTTCCCCGGCCGACTTGACGGCGCGCGCACGCTCGGCGATCGCCTGCCCGTCGCAGACCCCCACGCCTTCGCTCCGCAAGGCATCCACCCCCGGGGCCGAAAGGTGATCGACCGCCAGGCGCCGGTTGCCGGCCCCGTGGGCACGCACCAGATCGGCGATCTCGCGGCCGAACTCCGCGGCGCGCTCGCCCGTGCGCGGCCCGGCGGTGAAGAAGTAGAACGATCGGTTGG
>JBFJWO010000038.1:0-15960 GCA_041623575.1 Gammaproteobacteria bacterium | reverse complement strand
GCCCGAGTCCCCCGAGGACGGGCACTTCGCCACCTATTGCTATCACAACGCGAACTACGCGCTGGTGCGGGTGCTGATCTGGAACATGGCGTTGAAGAGCGGCGACCTACCCGCCGGGGAATTCGGCGCTGACGACCCGAAGGCGCTGGCCGAGAACAGCGCGTTCGGCTACGAACACTACGTGCAAACGAACGTCCTGCAACCGGCCGGCGTGTCGGGCGCGTGCCAGGCCGACGGCCCGGAGCCACTGCGGGCCCTGATGTACGACATCGACCAGAACGCTCCCGGCGAGAAGATCACCTCGGGCGCGCCGTCGCTGGCGGGCGATTCCAGCGGCGTGCTGCGCTGCGGCCCCCACAACTGGTGGCTCAGCGCCCCCGTCGTCATTCAGCGCGGATGCGTTTGACGCCGTCACCTGGCCGGCCGGACGCGACCCGGTTCGCGGCGAACGATCGTCAGGACTCGAGCAGGTCGCCGGCACTCGGCGTGGTCGCGTAGCGGGGCAGGGCGTCGCTCAGGCAGAGCCACGCCAGCCGCTGTCCGGCGAACAGGTGAAACTCGGGCGCGAGGCGCCCGGGTTCGTCGAAAGCGCCGGCCATCAGGTGGATGTCGTCGGCCCACCGCGCGTTGCGGTACGCGAGCGAGGTGCCGCAGCGACGGCAGAAGAACCGTCGCACGCCGGGCGAGGAGTGGTACTCGGCCAGCGTTTCGCCGTGCAACTCGACGCTGGTCGCCGCGAAGCCGGCCGCGGTGACCAGCGCGCCACCGGTCGCCTTGCGGCAGGAATGGCAGTGGCAGATTCCCACCCACCGGGGTGAGCCGTGTGCCTCGAAGCGCACCGACGCGCACAGGCAGCCGCCGGTGCGCAGGTCCAGGGATTGTGTCATCGCGAGCATTCGCTCCGGGTTGCATTCGCCGCCCACCTGCAGCGATCGGTGGTTGCTTTGTGCCGCGCAAAGGACGATGTTAGCGCAACCGCCGGGAGGCAGAGCGATGACAGCATCAACACGGCACGACGCCTGGAGCGCCGCTCGCAGCTACGAGCACTACATGGGCCGCTGGAGCCGGCAGATCGCCGCGCGCTTCGTCGCCTGGCTGCAGGCCCCGCCGGGTCTGAACTGGCTGGACATCGGGTGCGGCACGGGCGCGCTTTCGGCGGCGATCGTCGAACGCTGCGCGCCGGCGTCGGTGCTGGGCGTCGATCCCTCGGCCGCGTTCGTGGAGCACGCGCGCGCCGCCAGCACGGACTTGGCGGTGCGCTACGAGGTCGCCGGTGCCGATGCGCTGCCGTGCGACGACGGCAGCGTCGACGTCGTGGTCTCGGCGCTTGCCTACAATTTCTTCCCCGAGCGCGCCGCGGCGTTGGCCGAGATGCGGCGCGTCGCAAAGCCCGGCGCCACGGTGGGCTTCTACGTGTGGGACTACCCGGGCGGGGGCATGGGGTTCATCGACGCGTTCTGGAAAGCCGCGGTGGCCGGTGGCGCGGACCGCTCGCTCGACGAGACCACCCGCTTCCCGTTCTGCACCCGCGAAGCACTGCGCGCCGAGGCGACGGCGGCGGGGCTGAGCGGGATCGACGTCGAGGCCATCGAAGTGCCGACGCGCTTCGCCGACTTCGAGGCGTTCTGGCAACCGTTCACCCTCGGCGCCGGGCCGGCACCGGGGTATTGCATGAGCCTCGACGAGGCGGCGCGCGACGCCCTGCGGGAATCGCTGCAGGCCCGCCTCGGCGGCGGGCCCATCGAGTTGCCGGCGCGGGCCTGGGCATTGCGGGCCGGCGCGTAGGCAATCCCGGTTTCCGCCCGCGGGCGCGGTGGTGAACATCGCGCACGCTTGTGCGCATAATGCACCCCTGTCGCGGGCCGCTCGCCCGACCCGGGTTCACGAGGCAGGATCGCATGAACGACCCCGATCGCTTCCAGCGTTTTGCGCAGTTCTATCCGTTCTACCTGCGCGAGCACAGCAACGCCACCTGCCGTGTGCTGCACTACGTCGGCTCTCTCTCGGGCGCGCTGATCGCGATCTACGCCCTGCTTTCCGGGCACTACGCGCTGATCCTGGCCGGGGTCGTGATCGGCTATGCCTGTGCCTGGGTGGGGCACTGTTTCTTCGAGCACAACCGGCCGGCCACCTTTAGCTACCCGTTGTGGAGCCTGATGGGCGACTGGGTCATGCTCAAGGATTTCCTGACCGGGCGCCTGCCCGGCCTGCACCCGGCGCTGCGCACCGGCGTCGATACGCGCGACCCCGCGCCCTGACCGGCGTCGGCTGCGTGTCGGCACGGGCGGCGGGCACGGTGCGCAAACCGTCGGGCGCCTGCGCCTTTGCGCTCGCGACCACGGTGGCCCTGGCGGCGACCGGCGCGTGCGCGGGTGCGCCGGAAGCGGTTTTCGACAGGCTCGAACGGACCGGCGCGATGGGCTGCCGGCCCGCGCTGCGCCACTTCCGCGCCAACGTTCACGTCGGCTGCGCCGGGCGCTCGTCCATTCCCTCCCCGGCGTTCGTCGTCAGCTTGCGCGACGGGCGCCTGCACCTCGAGGACCCGGGGTCAGCGCCGGCAGCGCACGCGCCGACACCGCTTGGCGAACTCGAATGGGCCCGGGATCGCAGCTACGCCCTCGCCCGGCTGCAGCCGCCGGCGGGCTATCTCAAGATCGTGGCGGACGGCAGCTACAGCTACCGGATCTATCGCCGCGGCAAAGCCTACATGTCCTACGGAACCTGCCGCTGAGCGGCCCCACCGGCAAGCGAGACGGTCTCATGCAGTCGACCCGCTACTTCCATGCGCAGGCCTGCAACAACGCCTGGGCCAACCACCGCCTGCTCGGCGCATGCCGCGCGTTGCCGGGCGCGGAACTGTCCGCGCACCGCACCGGTTTCTTTCCTTCCATCATCGCCACGCTCAACCACATCCTCACCGTCGACTGGTTCTACGTCAGCGCGTTGGAAGGGGTCTCGACGGGGCCGGCCGCTTTCGAGCTCGAGGTGCCCTGTCCCCGGTTCGACGATCTCGAGCGCGAGCAGCGCGCGGTCGACCGGCGGCTCATCGCGGTCTGCGAGGACCTCGACGAGGCGACGCTCGCGGCGATCGTCGACCTCGAGCGCGGTTCGTGGACGCAGTCCGAACCCCGCGAGCGCGTGCTGCTGCACCTGTTCCAGCACCAGGTGCATCATCGTGGCCAGGTGCACGCGATGCTGTCCGGCACCGCCGTTGCGCCGCCGCAACTCGACGAGTTCTTCCTGGGTCACGAACGCGAACGCGCGTTGCGGGCCGGGGACTTCGCCGAACTCGGTTTCGACGAAGACCGGATCTGGCGCTGACGCGCCGGCCTATCGCACCCGCGTCACCGCCCGGGACGGCACTTTCAACGCAACGCCCGGTAGAGAAACGGCAGGCTGACGTCCATGCGGTAATCGATGCCCGAGTGGGTGTCGTCGAACTCCTCGTAGCGATGCTCGATGCCGTGGCGGTGCAGGGCCCTGGACAACTGCCGCGTGCCGTAGTGGATGTGGTACTGGTCGCGCCAGCCGCAGTCGATGAAGATGCCCTTCAACGAGCGCAGGCTGTCACGGTACTTCGCCACCATGTGCACCGGGTCGTGCGCCAGCCAGCGCCGCCAGCGTGCCTCGATCAGCTCGCCGCTCTCGAGGTCGAACGGCAGGCGAAAACCGTTCGGCGCGCGGGGGTCGGGGTCGTAGCTGGCCGCCATGCAGAGATTCATCAGGGCCATGACTTCGGCGCCGGTCAGCTTCTCTTTGTTCCAGATCTCGTCGAGGAAGCGGGCGACGCGGCCGTCGTCGAGGCCGTCGCGCAAGCCGGCGCCCGCCTTGACCACGTCGACCTTGCCCGGCTTGCGCTCGCGGCGACGGTAGCGCGCCAGCTCGTTCAGCGTGTTGGGCCAGTCGCTGCGGTAGACGAAATCGAAATAGGAATCGCCCGAATGGTTGGCGACCGCGCCCCAGCAATCGGCGTAGCGCATGCCGTGCACGATGGCGCCGTAGCCGCCGGAGGATTTTCCGAAGCAGCCGCGGTGCTCGCGCGAGGCGAGGGTGCGGAACTCGCGGTCGACGAACGGCACCAGCTCGCGGGTGAGGTAGTCGGCGTAGCGCCCGATGGCGCTGGAGTTGACGTACTGGTTGCCGCCGAGCGCGGTGAAGCAGTCGGGGAAGACCACGATGCAGCCGCCCATCTTTCGCTCGGCCGTGAGACGCGCCAGGCGCTCGGGCACGTTCTCTTCGAAGTTGCGCCAGTTGGTGTGGCTGAGCCCCGAGCCGGTGTAGCCGACGAGGTCGAACAGCACCGGGTAGCGGCGCCGGGTGTCGGAGTAGCGCGGCGGCAGCCACACCGGCAGCTTGCGCTCGCTCGGGTCGCCGAGCGGGTTGTCTGCGAGCACCCGCGACTCGTGCACCAGGGTCACGAGCTCGCCTTCGGCCCAGGCGTGTCGTTTCTTCGCCATCGTCGGCCTCCCGTGTCGGGTGGGTTGGGGCTGCGCCGAACGGCCTCGCGCTCAGCGGTAGAAAACGTCGACCAGGAACATCGGGACCACCGGCACGTAGGTGCACAGGATCAGCACCGCCAGCAGCACGGCGACGAAGTAGACGTTCACTTTAGACACCTCCCAGATGTTCGCCCTGGCGATGGAGCACGCCGTGATCAGCACCGAGGCGACCGGCGGCGTCTGCTGGCCGATCGCGAGGTTGAGCGTGACGACCAGGCCGAAGTGCACCGGGTCGATGCCGGCCTGTTCGATCAGCGGCACGACGATCGGCACCACCAGGATGATGGCGGCCACCGAGTGCAGGAAGAAGCCGATCACCAGGAAGAACACGTTGAGGATCAGCAGGATGACGTACTTGTTGTCGGTCAGCGCGAGCATCTGCTGCGCCAGCTCCTGCGGCAGCTGGGCGCGGGTGAGAAAACCGCCCATCAGCACCGAAGCGGCCACCAGCAGCATGACCACGGCGGTCTGCATGCCGCCCTCGAGCATCGCGGTCTTGAGCCGTTTCAGGTCCACCTCGCGATAGCCCAGCCCGACCACCAGCGCCGCGACCACCGCCAGCCCGGCCGCCTCGGTCGCGGTCACGAAGCCGCCGAAGATACCGCCGAGGATGATCACCGGCAGGCTGAAGGCGGGCAGGGCGGCGACGAAGGTGCGGCGCAACTGGGCGAGGTTGAACGCCTCCTCGACCGGCAGGTCGTAGCGGCGCGCGAACGCGTAGGCCACGCCCATCAGGCCGGCGGCACCGAGCAGGCCCGGCACGATGCCGGCGACGAACAGCTGCTCCACGCTGGTGTTGGCCGACACCGCGTACACGATCATCGGGATCGAGGGCGGGATGATGATCGCGAGCGAGGCGGACGAGGACGTGATCGCGGCCGACAACGGTGCGGAATAACCGCGGCGTTTCATCTGCGGGATCATCACCGAGCCGAGTGCGGCGACGTCGGCGACCGCCGAGCCCGAGATCTCGGCGAAGAACAGCGACACCCCGATGTTCACCATGCCGAGGCCGCCGCGCACGAAGCCGATGATGGCGCTGACGAAGTTGATCAGCCGGTCGGTGATGCCGCCGGCGTTCATGATCGCGCCGGCCAGCACGAACATCGGGATGGCGATCAGGGAGAACTTGGTCGAGCCGTCGTACATGTCCAGCGCCACGGTGACCAGCGCGCCGACGCCCTCGGTCACGACCAGGCCCAGCACCGCGGCGATCGCCAGCGCCACCGCGATCGGCACGTTCAGGCAGATCATCGCGACCAGTGCGAGGAAGATGACGAACACGGTCATGCCCGGCGGTGCTCCTCGATCTCGGCGTCGACCTGCGCGTGCTCGAGCGACTGACCGGCGGCGATCGCGCGCCAGTAGCCGGGCAGGCTCGCGAGCTCGCACACCACGAACAGCGTCGCGCCGACGGGAATGACCGACTGGGTCAGTTGCACCGGCACCCAGGTCAGGCTGACCAGGCTCTCACCCTCGAGCACCTGCAGCACTTCCCAGCCCGCCCAGGCGAGCAGCACGAAGAAGCCCAGCACCAGTACCTCGGCGAGCGCCGTGGCCCACAGGCGTAACGGCATCGGGATGGCCAGCAGCACGCTGTCGAACCCGATGTGCTTGCGCTTGAGCGCCGCCAGCGCCGCGCCGTAGTAGGTGACCCACGACAGGGCGATGGACGCCACCTCGTCGTACCAGGACAACGAGGTGTCGAGCTTCCGGTACACCACCGCCACGACGACGATCGCCGTGAGCCCGACCATGAGCGCGATCAGCACCCACTCGAGCACCGTCTCCAGCACCCTGGCGAGGGTGCTCAACATCGCGGCAGCGGACAGGGCGGCGCACGCCGCCCCCGCGCCCGGGAGCGCGGGGGCGGCATGTGCGAAGGCGGGAGTGACGTTCCCCGGCGCGACGGGATCAGTTCGACAACCCCTGCACCGCCTTGATCAACTCCGCGCCGCCGTTCAGCGAGCCGGCGAACTCGTCGTAGATCGGCGTGGAGGCCGCGATGAACGCGTTCTTGTCGGCGGTGTTGACGGTGATCCCGCCGGCGGTCAGTTTCTGCAGCAGGTCGTTTTCGAGTTGCGCGGCGAGGTCGTAGACGTAGGCCTGCGTCTCGTTCGCCGTCTCGCGCAGGATCTGCTGCACGTCGGCCGGCAGCTTCGCGAAGTGGGTCCTGGACACCAGCACGTAGGCCGGCGTGTAGACGTGCCCGGTCACGGACAGGTACTTCTGCACCTCCTGGAACTTGGCGCTCCAGATCTGCGCGTAAGGGTTTTCCTGGCCGTCGATGACGCCGGTCTTGAGGGCGGTGAACACCTCGGAGAACGCCATGGGCGTCGGGTTGGCGCCGTAGAGCTTGAACATCTTCACGCGCCATACGCCGTTCGGCGTGCGCAGCTTGATACCGGCGAGGTCGGCGGGCGTGTTGATCGGGCGGATGTTGTTGGTGATGTTGCGAAAGCCGTTCTCCCAGTACGCCAGGATCTCGTAGCCCTTGGCGTTGGCGGCTTTCTGGAACACGCTCTCGCCGATGGCACCCTGCACCCGTTTCATGTGCTCGCGGTCCTTGATGATGTAGGGCATCTCGAACACGCCGAACTCGTCGGCCACCGACGACATCACCGAGGACGGCAGCGAAAAGGTGATCTGCCCCAGCTTGAGCTTCTGCAGCAGTTCCTGGTCCCGGCCGAGCTGCGAGGAACCGAAGACCTGCACCTCGGCCTTGTCGCCGAGCTTTGCGTTGGCCCGCCGGGCGAACTCCTCCACCGACGCCGAGAACAGCGAGCCGGGGTTGCCGACGTGGCCGAACTTCAGCACCAGGCCCTGTGCCAGGGCCGCGGGGGCGGCGGCCACGAAGGCCGCGGCCAGCACGATCGTCTTGAACAGTGTTTTCATGTCTTTCTCCTCCCCATCGGGGCGACCATTATAGGGACTCGGGATCAGGGCATGTCACGTCCCGCCCGCCGGCGCCTGGCCCCATCGCGCCGGGGCGGTCATTCGAGGACCGGCCGGGCCTCGGCGCGGCCGGGATCCGGTGCCTTGCCGGCGTCCGCCGCGCAGGCGAAAAATCCCCGGCGCAGGGCGTTGGCGTCGAGCGCGCGGCCGATGAACACGATGCGGCTGAGGCGGGGCTCGTCGGCGCCCCACGCGCCGAGGTACTCGCCCTCGAGGACCCGGTTGACGGACTGGAACGCCAGCTTGCGCGGCTCGCCGGCGACCCGGATCACGCCCTTGGCGCGAAAGATGTCCTGCCCGTGGCGCGCCAGCAGGTCCTCCAGCCAGCGCTCGAGGCGCTCGTGCGCGAATGCTCGCGTGGAGCTGAGGGCGACGCTCGCGACGTCGTGCCCGCCGGGGTGCGGGTGATCGACGCCCTCGCCGCCGTGCACACGCCCGGCGTTCAGCGCCTCGGCGATCCTGGCGAGGTCGAAGGCGCGCCGCTGCAGCAGGGTGTCGACGCCCACGTCGCAGTAACGGGCGCGCACGATCGGTGCCGTCGGGTTGATGCGGCGGATGTCGGCCTCGACGTCCGCCAGCGCGCCGGCCGCGACCGCGTCGACCTTGTTGAGCACGATCTGGTCGGCGAAGCCCACCTGGCGCGCGGCTTCGGCGACGTCCGCGAGGCGCTCGCGCAGGCGCAGCGCATCCACCACCGTCGTCACCGACGCCAGGCGTGCCAGCGCCATCAGGGTCTGGTCGGCGAAGAACGTCTGGATCACGGGCCCCGGGTCGGCGAGCCCCGTGGTCTCGATGATCACCCCGTCGAGGCGGGGCTCGCGCCGCAGCAGCGCGCGCAGCTCGACGATCAGGTCGCCGCGCAGCACGCAGCACAGGCAGCCGTTGTTCAGCTCGATCAGCTGCTCGTCGGTGGTGCGGATCAGCGCGTGGTCGATACCGATCTCGCCGAACTCGTTGACCAGCACCGCGAACCGTCGGCCGTGGTCGCTCGCGAGGATGCGGTTGACCAGCGTGGTCTTGCCGGCACCCAGGAACCCCGTAATCACGACCACGGGAACGCGGGCGTCGCTCACGAGCGTTACTCCCAGGGCAGCAGCGAGACGTGGATCACGTCCCCGCTTTCGCCGACCGCCCGGATCGCCTTGTCGGTGTCCTGCAACCCGAACCGGTGGGTGGTGATCAGCTCCAGCGGAAACCGTTTCGAGTCGAGTTGCTTCAGCGCCAGCTCGCAGGACTCGTAGTTGTGCCCGCGCGCGGCCTTGAGGGTGATGTACTTGTTGGCGATCTTCGCGATGGGGAAATTCGGGAACTCGCCGACCTCGCCCTGGATCAGCAGGGTGCCGCCCTTGCGCTTGAGCGCCTCGATGCCGAGCAGGATCGGGAGCGTGCCGGCGCCGGCGGTGCAATCGAGGGCCACGTCGACGCCCTCGCCGCCGGTGATCTCCCGGATGCGCGCCAGCGGGTCCTCGGCGTCCACGTCGATGACGTGGTCGGCGCCGAGTTTCGAGGCGACCGCCAGCCTTGCCTTGTCCTTGCCGGTGCCGGTGACGACGATCAGCGAGGCACCCGCCTGGCGGCAGGCGACGACCTGCGAGAGGCCCTGTTGCCCGGGGCCCTGCACCAGCACGCGCGAGTCGTAGCCGACGCCGCAATCGAACAGCGCCCACTGGATGCCGTTGGCCATCGGCGTCACGACCCCGGCGAGCTCCGGCGTGAGGCCGGCGGGCACCCGGTGCAGGATCGAGTTCCACGGCAGGTACATGTACTGCGCGAAGCCGCCCCACAGGTGCGGCGCGCGGGTCGCGGAGGTGTAGCCGAAACGCAAGCCGTCGGGGTTCCGGCGCCAGTCGGTCGCCATGCACAGGCGGTACTCGCCGCGGTGGCACCACTCGCAGTCGAAGCAGCCCACGTAGTGCTCGGCGAATACCAGGTCGCCCTCTTTCAGGCCGCGCCGCTGCTGGAAGGTCTTGCCGGCGCGGGCGATGTAGCCGATGTTCTCGTGCCCCATGATGACGGGGTCGTCGATCGGCGGCCTGGCGTAGAACTTGACGTCCGTGCCGCAGATGCCGGCGACCTCCATCCTGAGCAGCGCCCCGTCGTCGGGGATCTCCGGCATGTCGAACTCGCGCAACTCGGTGCGCGAGGGGCCGGTGCGCACGGCGGCCAGCACTTTCTCAGCCAAGGCGGCTCTCCCGATGGGCTGGCAGCGAGGCTAGCAAATCGACCGACCCGCCTCAAGAACCGTGTTCCGCATGCCGGAACGTGCTCGGGCGTTGCCGGACGGGCACGCTGGCCCCGCGCCGGGGGCTGCGTGTAAGCTGCGGCAATGGCGGCGCGGCGAACGTTCGGTCGAACAAGGGTTGGCGGCGCGGCGCTGGCGGACCTCGAGCGCATCGAGGCCTGGACGCGCGAGCGTTTCGCGCTCGCGGCGACGGACATCGTGCTGGTGAGCGAGCAGGACAACCGCCTGCCCGGCTTCCCGGCGTGCGAGACGGTGATCACGTTCTGGGCCGACGCGCAGGTCCGCTACCGTTACCGGGTGTTCAAGCCGGCGCGCGACGTGTGCGAGGGCGACCTCCCGGTGCGCTGGCTGAAGCCGTCGCTGCTGGACGACGGCGACGCCGATTGCTGCTGAGACGACGCACGAGGTGGGCGCGGTGGCCAGGGCTTGCCGCCCCTCGATCGACAGGAGACCGCCGAGTAGCCCGATGACCCGACCCCGATACCGGACCGTGACCCGTACCCAGGGCAACAACCGTGCGCTCAAGGAAGGCGCGGTGCGCCCGGGGACGTTCGAGTTCGAGTTCGAGGAAGTGCCGGTGCTGGTGCACGCCTTCCGGCGCATGGTGCGCACGCTCGAGTTCGACATCTGCGAGATGGCGCTGACGACCTATCTCTGCGCGCGCGCGCACGGCGTGAAGTTCACGGCCCTGCCGATCTTCCTGGTGCGCAACTTCCACCACGGCGCCATCGCCCGCAATCTCGCCGCCGGGCCGCTCGCGCCGGAGGCGGTCAAGGACCGCTTCGAAGGCCACCGCGTCGGTGTGAACCGCGGCTACACGGTGACCACGGGGGTGTGGGCGCGGGCCATCCTGCAGGAGGAGTTCGGCGTCGACCTCTCCCGGGTGACCTGGGTGCGCTCGGGCGACGAGCACGTCGAGGCCTACCGCGCGCCGGCCAACGTCGTGCCCCTGGGCGAAGGCCGGAGCCTGCAGCAGGGCTTGCTGGACGGGGACCTGGTCGCGGCCGTCGGCGCGGACCTCGACCACCCCGACCTCGGGCCGCTGATCCCCGATCCGTTCGAGGCCGGTGTCGCGGCGCTCGAGTCGCGCGGCTTCTACCCCATCAACCACCTGGTGGTCGTGCGCGACGCGTTGCTCGACGAAAACCCGGACCTCGCCGCCGACCTGTTCGAGACGTTCGCCGAATCGAAACGCCGCTACGTGGAGGCGTTGCGGACCGGGCGGGTGGCGGATCCCACGCCCGTCGATCGGGTGCACCTGCGGGCGCTGGAAGTGATGGAAGACCCGCTGCCCTACGGGGTCGAGCCGAACCGGCAGGTGCTCGAGGAACTCATCGCGCATGCCGTGCGCCAGCAGATCCTGCCGGCGCCGGTCGCGGTCGACCATTTGTTTTCCGCGGCCACCCGCGGCCTGACGGGTTGAGCGCGGCGCTCAGTCGCCGACGCCCTGAAGGAACTCCAGCAGGCGCGCCGGCACGTTCGCCTCGGTCTGCTCGCCCGGCGCCACGTCCCAGTAGTGCGAGCCGCGGAGACATTCGTGCAGGTAGCGCGCGGCCGACGTCGCATGCGCCGCGTCGTCGCCCGGGACGACCAGCGCCGGCAGGTCGAGTCGCATGAGGTCCTCGGGCTCGGCGCCCGGTGCGGTGTCCCGGTCGAACAGCCCGCGGCACATCGCGCCCACCGTCAGCAGGTAGTCGTTGGCATCCAGCGCGGCGTAGCTTTCGGCGAACGCCGCCTCGGCGCGGATCGACTGACCCCAGGGCCCGCCGCGCGGGTCGGCGCTGAAAGACTTGTCGTGCGTGCCCACCAGGTCGACCACGGCCGGCAGTCCGTGCTCCTCGACGAAGGCGAGGTGGCGGGCAAACCGCTGGTGCGAGTTGATCCGGTAGCGGGCGCCGCCGACCGGCCAGTAGTAGACCGTGCTCAGCACGCGTTCGGGGTGCGCCACGGCGAACGCCGCCACCGGGCAACAGCCCATGCACCCGCCCAGCAGGTGCGCGCGCTCGACGCGAAGGTGATCCAGCAGGCCCGCGCCCTGGCGCACGTAACTTTGCCAGGTGATGCGTTCGACTCGCCCCGCGGAGCGGCCGTTCTCGCGGCGATCGAACAGGATGCAGCGAAAGCGCTGCGGCAGATGGTCGAGCAGTTTGATGCGCGCGTACACCCCGAGGTCCGTCCACTGCTCGAGGCGCGCGTCGAACCCGCCGGGCGAGAACATCAGCAGCGGCGGGCCCTCGCCGACGAGTTCGTAACGCGTCCTGAGCCCGTCGATGTCGGCAAACGGCATGGCGGCTTCTGCTCGTGCTACCTGGCGCGCGCGCCCTTGATCTGGCGTGCGCCGCGCACGTCCTCGGCATAGGCGCTCAAGGCCTCGAAGGCGATCTTGGCGACGTTGGCGTAGTTGTCCTGGTCGGAATCGAGCGCGGCCACCGTGTAGCCGATCGCCGCATGGGCCATGCGCACGCGCCCGTCGAGCCACGGCCCGCCGCCGAAGCCGCCCAGCACCGGGATGTCGACCGCGGCGCTCACCGCCGGCCCCACGACCGGCCCGGAGTTGGTGAAGTCGAGCAGGGAGGCGCCGGCGGCTTCGAGCATCTTCGCCTCTTTCACCAGGCGCTCCTGCATGCCCGCGGGCACTTCGGCGCCGTCGCGGTTCATGGACGCATATTCGATCCCGTAGGCGAGCGCGGTCTGCGGCGTCACGCCGAACTGCGCCCACACCGGAATGCCCGCCCTCACCAGCGCGCTCACGGCTTGCGGATAGTCCGCCGCGCCGTCGAGCTTGACCAGGTCGACCCCGGCCTGCTTGACCAGGCGGATCGCTGCGCGCACCGCGCTGTCAACACCCTGCTGCAAGGGGCCGTAGGGGAAGTCCGCGCTGAGCAACGCGCGCTCGACGCCGCGGCGTACCGCCCGGGTGACCGTGATCATCTCGCGCAGCGTGATCTCGAGCGGATTGGGCTGCCCCCACAGGTTGTGCCCGACCGTGTCGCCGACGGAGACGATGTCGACCCCGACCCGGTCGACGATCTTCGCCATGGGGTAGTCCCACGCCACCACGCCCACGATCTTCCGACCGTCGCGTTTCATCTGCTGCAGTTGGGGGAGGGTGACTTTGCTCATCGGGTCGAGGGTTCTCCAGCCGGGTGCTCGATCGGGCGGGCGACTCGGTGCTGCCGGCGGCTCGTCGCCGTGCGGCGTGGCCCGCGCCTCGACGCGGTAAGCTAACACAAACCCGGCGGTGCGTACGGATTCCCGTCGCCAACCCGCGCTCACCCGCCAGCCGCAATCGCGATCCGCGCCTCACGGGCGCCGTGTGCGGTGACGGTGCATTCGGCCGCTGCGTCTAATCCTCACCGTTGTCGACGACCGCGAAAGGACTCACGGCGTCCGTCGCCAGCCGCCCGAGGTTGGCGCGGTCGCCGCCGCAGCGGCGCGACTCGGCCATTGAAAGGGTAGCCGACGCAGGCGACGCCCGGGAGGGCGAGCGATGAGAATTACGATGAGAACCACCAACGCACACTTGGGTACCTGCGCGCTCGTGGCGATGGTGCTGAGCGGGTGTGGCGGCGGTGGTGGCAAAGGTAGCGACGGTGAGTCGCTAGTGGCCGACTTTTCCGCCTACTACCCGCTGGAGAAAGGGTCCTACCGGACCTACCGAGTGTCGACGGCGGACGGCGCCGAGCGCACTCTCACGCAGGCCTGGACCGTCGGCGCATCTTACGCCGGCGCCGTCAGCGTTCGCACCTGTGAGTCGGCGACCGACTGGGAGGACGAGGCACACCTCAACGGACAGACCGTGAGCTATGGCTTCTCCGACGAGGACGGCCTCGTGCGGTGGGATCGACCCGCGGTGATCGGCATGGACGGCTGGGCGCAGGGCCAGACGCTGTCAACGGACACCGCACCGGGAAGCAGTCCGGGTCCGCCTTTGTTCCCCCTGGCCTTCGCGGTCACGTTCGAGGCGATCGAGCCGGTGCGCACGCCTGCCGAGGTCTTCGCCGACGCCATGCGGATCGAGCTCGTGCTGTCGAGCGATGACCAGGAGATCAGTCGCGCGACGGGTTGGTTCGCGCGCGGTGTCGGATTGGTCAAGTCGATCGACGCCGACGGCGAGACCTGGGAGCTGACTTCCTACGGAGCACTCCCAGCACCTGCGCCGGCGCTCGTTTCGGTCGACCCCGACTGGGGCGTCGACAACGGTCGCGGTCTTATCACCCTGTCGGGTGGGGCCTTTCAGGACGGCGCCAGTGTGACGATCGGCGAGCGCCTGGCGCCGGCGGCGCAGCTCATCGATGCCGGCAACCTGCTGGTCGTTACGCCGGGCGGTGAAGCCGGCGCCCGCGACATCGCGGTGATCAATCCCGACTGCCAGAGCGGGCGGCTGGTGCAGGGGTTCCGCTTCGACGACGGAAGCCTGCCGCCCCCGCCGATCGCGACCTGGGCCGGCGCTACGGTGGACGACCCGGCGTTCTTCGCCGAACTGTCGCCGCGCTCCCTGGCACTCGACCTCGATGGTCGACCGCATGTCGTCTACGGCGGTGACCACCTCTACCATGCCTGGCACGACGGCCTCGCCTGGCGTCGCGAGACGGTTGACGGGGCGCCGAAGGTCGGCCGGCAGGCGGCCGTCACCACCGACGCAGTCGGCATGCTGCACGTGGTCTACGTCGACGACGCCCGCAGCACATTGCGCTACGCGACCAACGAGTCCGGCCGCTGGGCCGTGGAAGTCATGCCGGCCGAACCGGGGTCCGGGGTGCGGGAGTACCCGTCGATCGCGGTGGACCGCGACCGCGTACCGCACGTTGCCTACCGCACGCCGCTGAGCGCTCACTACGCCTCCCGGGCGTCGGGGCAGTGGGAGGTCACGACGATCGACGTCGGCACTGTGAACCTCGGCGGCCCGCTCGGGAAGAACACATCGATAGCGTTGGGCCGTGGCGGCGAGGTCCACATCGTCTATTTCTTCGATACCGACACCAGCCTGCGCCACGCCACCAACGCCTCGGGTGCGTGGGTGAGCGAGATCGTGGACGATGCCGCCAATGCGTTCTCGGGCCAGTCCAACGCCGTCGCCGTCGATGCCCAGGGGGCGTTGCACGTGAGCTACCTCCACTTCGACTTCGACGTCAACATGGCCGACGTGCGGTATGTTGCCAACACGACCGGGTCGTGGGTGACGGAGCCCGTGTTCAGTACCGCGGGTAGCGATAACGTGATTCGCTCGACCACGATCGCGCTCGATGCCGCCGGCGCCGTGCACGTTGGCTACTCGGACGCGAGCGCCGGCGAGATCGCCCGGGCCAGCAAGGCGGCGGGCGCCTGGGTACGCGAGAGCGCGAGCCCGACAGACGGGTTGTACGCCTCGATCGCGCTGGACGCGGCCGGGGCAGCGCACCTGAGCTATTTCGATCCGTTGGCGAGAACGTTGCGGTACGCGAGCGACGCCACGGGGGCCTGGGCGGGCGAGACGCTCGACAGCGCCGCCGAAAGCGACAGCCCGGTGGGTACCGACACTTCCATAGCGGTCGATACATACGGCGCCGTGCACGTCGTTTACGTGGACGGCAGTCGCGATCACTTCTACGGCAGCCTGGCCTATTCGCTACGCGCCGGCGGCTTTTGGGCGATGCAACTCGTGGACCCGGCGGGTGGCAAAGGCGCTTCCCTCGCGCTCGACAACGCCGGCAACGCCCACGCCAGCTACGGCTGGTCCGGGGGACTCAAGTACGCGACCAATGCCGGGGGCGCCTGGGCCGTCGAACGACTGGTGGTGAATGGCACCGCCGGTGCAGACACGGCCATTGCCGTCGATGCCCAGGGTGGTGTTCACATTGCCTACTACGACGACAATCCATCGATCGGCGGGCTGTTCTACGCGACCAACGCCGCCGGGACCTGGGTGTTCGAGTCCGTCGACGGCGGCTGGCTCGTGGGGAAATACCCGTCCATCGCGCTCGATGCGTCGGGCAAGGCGCATCTGGTCTACAGCGCGTCGCCGTTGAACGGGGGCGCGCCGGGCGTGAGATACGCGACCAACGCTGCCGGCACCTGGGCGGTGCAGACGATCGAAGCGGTACACGGTATCGATACGGCCATTGCCGTCAGCACCGCGGGTGTGGCGCACGTCAGCTACTACTACGGAACCTTTTCCGGCGGCCTGACGTATGCCACCAACGCCGGCGGGTCGTGGGTGAGCGAAGTGCTGGACCCCGGTGCGGCCACCGGGCAGTACACGTCCATTGCCCTCGACGGCGACGG
>JBFJWO010000037.1:0-15999 GCA_041623575.1 Gammaproteobacteria bacterium | reverse complement strand
GGTGGTCAGCGGCGCAGCCAGCGGCATCGGCGCCGCGGCCGCCGCACGGCTGGCCGAAGAGGGCGCGACGGTGGCGTTCGTGGACATCAACGAGAAGGGCGCGAAGGCCAAGGCCGCGCAGGCGGGCGGCGAGTCTTTCGCCGTCGCCTGCGACATCGGCGAGCCGGCTTCGGTCGAGGCGCTGTTCGCCGGCGTGAACGAGCGCTGCGGCAAGGTGGACGTGCTGGTCAACGCCGCCGCCATCGTGCCGTTCGTGCCGTGGGCGCAGTTGACCTTCGAGGAGTGGCGGCGCGTGCTGCGTGTCAACCTCGACGGCCTGTACCTGATGTGCCGGGCGGGTTCGGAGGCGATGCGCCGCGGCGGCTACGGGCGGATCGTGTCGATCTGCTCCAACTCGATCTTCGCCGGCACCCCGAACATGGCGCACTACGTGGCCTCCAAGGGCGGCGTGCTGACCTTCTCGCGCGCGCTGGCGACGGAACTGGGCGGCGACGCGATCACGGTGAACTGCGTGTGTCCCGGGCTGACCGACACCGAGGGCGTGCAGCAGACCGAGCACAAGAACGCCTTCGAGTTCGTCGACATGCTGCAGGCGATCAAGGGCCGGGGCATGCCGGCCGACATCGTGCCCGCCATCGCGTTCCTCGCCTCCGAGGAAGCGCACTGGATCACCGGGCAGGCGCTGAACGTGGATGCCGGGATGGTGCGCTGGTAGGCGGGGTCAGCCGCCGTGCGCATCGCCCGCGCACACGACGTGCGTGGCCAGCGTGCAGGAAAAGGCGAAGCGGCGCCCGGGGCCCGACCGGAGCGCCTGCAACGGCACGTCCCTGGCCGTTCGCTGCCAGTCGGTGACGGTCCCGCACAGCAGGTTCTCGACGAACATCGGCGATGCCCCGTGCCTGCCGTAGGCCAGCGCCCCGTCGGGGTCGCGTTCGAGTCGAATGCGCAGCCGCTCGCCGGGCGCGGCCGGGCCGAGGTCGCGGGTCACGAAGTGGGCGAGCACCGCGACGCAGCGAATCGGCGCCGGGGTCCGGTTGGCGAGGCTCACCTGCACGGTCCGTCGTGGCTGGTCCGGCGAATCGTCGCCCCGCGCGGGCTCGGCAAGGGACACGCAGGCTGCCGCCGCCAGCGTCACCGCCAACGCACCCCGCATCACGGCGCCTGCCCCGGGTCGAACGGCGGCAGCGGCGCCCGCCCCGCGAGCAGGTCGCTGGCGCGCTCGGCGATCGCCACCACCGCGGCGTTGACCGGGCCGGTGGTGAGGCGGGGGATGACCGAGGCGTCGACCACGTACAACCCCTGCGTGCCGTGCACCGCGAGCGAGGGGTCGACGACGGACGCACCGTTCGTCCCCATCGCGCAGGTACCGACGGGGTGATGGTGGGTGAAAGCCGCGCGCGCGAGGAAGTCCCGTTGTTGAGCGGCGCTCGACAGCTCGCGCCCGGGCAGCACCTCGCCGGCAGACCACTCGCGCAGGGCGCGGGTCGCCCCGAGCAGGCGCGCCAGTTGCAGCGCACGCGCGAACGCCTCGCGATCGCGCTCGTCGGCGAGGTAGTTCGGGTCGATCAGCGGTGCCGCACCCGGGTCGGCGCTCTGCAGCCGCAGCCGGCCGCGGCTGTGCGGGTGGGTGAAGCCGAACATCAGCGTAAAGGCGCTGCCCGGCGGGGGCGCGGAGAAGCACTCGGTGACGACGGGCACCACGACGCAGGCAACCACGATCTCCGGTGCCGGCGCAGCGTCGGCGCCCGGCACGTAGAGCAGCGACTCCGAGTGCTGGTAGCGGCTCGGCGGCACCGGCCGGGTCGCCTCGTAGACGTTGCCGGCGCCGAGCAGGTGATCGTGCAGGTTGGCGCCGACGCCGGGCAGGTCGACACGCACCGCCAGACCCAGCGCGCGAAGATCGCCGGCGGCACCGATGCCCGAGCGCAGCAGCAGGGCCGGCGACTCTACAGTGCCCGCGCACACGACGACGCGCCCGGCGGCGATCGTCTCGCGCTCGCCGCGGCGATTCACCTCGACGCCCGTGCAGCGCCCGCCGGCGCCGAACGCGAGGCGCTCGACGCGACACCCGGTGCGCAGGTGGAGATTCCCACGCGCCAGCGCCGGTGCGAGGTACGCATCGGCCACGCTCTGCCGCCTGCCCTCGACGAGGGTCAAGGTATTGAGCGTCGGACCGGCCATGCGCCCGCCGTTGTGCTCGGGCGTCGGCTCGAAACCGAGCTCGGCGCCGGCCCGCAGGAAGCAGCGCGTGATCGGGTGGGGATCGCTCGGCGTCAGCAGCCGCACGGGGCCGTCGTGGCCGTGCCAGGGCGAGTCGAAAGCGGAGGTTTCGCTGCGCACGAAATAGGGCACCAGGTCGGCGAAGCCCCAGCCGTCGCAACCCTGCGCCCGCCAGGCGTCGAAGTCGCTGCGGTGACCGCGCACGTGCGCCATCGCGTTGAGGCAACTCGAGCCCCCGACGACCCGCCCGCGCGGCCACGCGTGAGTGCGCCCGGCGGTGTGAGCCTGCGGCACGGTGACGTATTGCCAGTCGATTGCCGTGCCCTGCAGCGCCGGCCACTGCGTGGGGTCGGCGATGGCCGGGTCCCGCGCCGCCTCGCCCGCTTCGAGCAGACACACGCTGACGGCGGGGTCCTCGCTCAGGCGCGCCGCGAGCACGCTACCGGCCGTGCCGGCACCCACGATCGCTACGTCGCAGTGCACGTCGAACCCGCACGTTCGAGCCGCAGCGCAGGGCGCCGGCGAACGTTCAATCCAGCCAGCCGCGAGGAGCAGCCGAGATGACCCAAGCGCGAATCAAAGATCCCGTGATCACCCTGACCGCCGGCCCCGTGCAGGCCTACCCTGCCGTGCTGCAGGCCATGGCCCGCCCGCTCGGCTACGACTTCGACCCGAGTTTCCAGGCGTTCTACGAGGAGACCGCCCGCAAGTGCGCCAGCGCGATGCGCTGGGAGTCCCCGGCGCTGATCCTGCAGGCCGAACCCGCGGTCGCCATCGAGGCGGCCGCGGCCTCGGTGATCTCGCCCGACGACGTGGTGCTGAACCTCGCCTCGGGCGTGTACGGCAAGGGCTTCGGTTACTGGTCGGCGCGCTATCACAAGGACATGGTCGAGATCGAGGTGCCGTTCGACCAGGCGATCTCGCCGCAAGCCGTCGAGCGCGCGCTGCAGGAACGCCCGGACATCTCGGTCGTTTCGGTGGTGCACCACGACACACCCTCGGGGACGCTCAATCCCATCGTCGACATCGGCCGCATCGTCGCCGCGCACGGCGCGGTGCTGCTGGTGGACGCGGTGTCGTCGTTCGCCGGCATGGACATCCACCCGGGCGATTGCCACGCGGACGTGTTCATCACCGGCCCGGGCAAGTGCCTCGGCGGCGTGCCCGGCGTCACCTTCATGGCCATGAGCGACAAGGCGTGGCAACACATCGAAGCCAACCCCAAGGCGCCGCGCGCCTCCATCCTGAGCTTTCTCGACTGGAAAGATGCCTGGAAGCGCACCGAGGCGTTCCCGTTCACCCCCTCGGTGTCGGAGATCAGCGGGCTCTCGGCCGCCATCGACCTGTACCTCGACGAGGGCGCCGAGTCGGTGTGGGCGCGGCACGCGCTGACCGCCGCCGCCTGCCGCGCCGGCATCAAGGCCATGGGCTGCGCGCTGTGGGCCGACCCCGAGGAGATCGCCTCGCCGACCACCACCGCGGTGCGCATCCCGGACGGGCTGTCGGACAGCGACATCGTGCGCACCACCCGGGACCGCTACGGCGTCGTGTTGTCCGTGGGGCGCGGCGAGACGCTCGGCAAGCTGCTGCGCATCGGCCACATGGGCCCCACCGCCGAACCGATCTACGCCCTCGTCGCGCTCGGCGCGCTGGGCAACGCGTTGCGCGAGCTGGGCTTCGCGGCCGATGTCGGCGCCGGCGTGGAAGCCGCCAGCGCCGTCATCGCCGCCGCGCGCACCTGAGCGGGCCGGCTGCGTACGCTTCAGGAGTAGTAACCGTCCGGTGCCTTGACGTAGTCGGGGAAGCTGTCCGGGTCGTGTGAGTAGAACAGCTCCGCGTCGTGCTGCTCGGCGAGGTCCTTGAGGCGCTGCATGGACTTGACGCTGGCGGTCGGGTCGAGGTGGAAGCTCGAGATGCACATCATGTCCATGTTCTTCTTGCTGTAGCAGGCATCGGCAGTGAACAGCATCGGGCGCCGGTTCGCGAGTTCCACCATCATGCTGTAGTGCCCGGCCGTGTGCCCCGGCGTTTCGAACAGCCACAGGCCCTTGGCGATTTCCTGATCGCCCGTGACCGTCTCGAACTTCGGCGTGTAGATGTCGAGGTCGGGGTCGCCCGCGCCGCCCACCGAGCTGTCCGCCTCGCCACCGCCGGCGAGGTCCGGCGAAAAGCTCAGGTCCGAGTAACCGAGGTGCTCGAAGGGCTGATGGCAGGAGCAGGCCTCGAGCTCCGCGGCATGGCACACCGTGCACGCCTTGGTCAGGTGCTTGTTGCCGCCGCAGTGGTCGAAGTGGTAGTGGGAGTTGATCACGTAGTTGATGTCGGAGGGTTTGCGGCCCATCGCGGCCAGCGCCCCGGGAATGGTCTGCTCCGGCGTCTGGATGGGCTTTTCGAACGGCAGCACTTTCATCACGTGGTCGTAGTCGTAGCCGGTGTCGAAGATGTACAGCCCGTCGGCGTGCTCCACCAGCACCGCGTAGCACGGGAAGCGCAACTCGCCGCCCGGCCCGCGATTCCAGAACGCGTGGAACCCGTCGATCACCAGAGTCCCGCCGTCGAGTATGTGGACTTTCGTATCGGCCATGGGGTTTTCCTCCTCGTCGTCGATCGTTCGATCATAGCGGCACTGCCGGGGCAGTGCACGTCAGCGTTCGCCGCGGCGATAGGGAACTCCCAGCGCCGGCGGCAGGTAACTGTGGCGGGCGAAGACGATCAACACCACCACCACCATCAGGAACGGGAGCATCTGGATCACGTCGGTGGGAATGTTGACGCCCGCCACCTGCAAGGCCGTGGTCAGCGCGAGCCCCGAGCCGAACAGAAACGCGCCGCCGAGCACCCACAACGGGTGCCCGCGCGCCAGCATGGCCAGCACGATGGCGATGAAACCGGCGCCGCCGGTCATGAACGGCAGGAACAACCCGGCGCCGACCATCGACATGTAGGCGCCCGCGACGCCGCCGAGAAAACCGGTGATCAGCACCGCCGCGATGCGCGTCCCCCTGACGCTGACGCCGGCCGCGTCCAGCGCCGCGGGCTTGTCGCCGGCCGCCTGCAGATTGAGCCCGAAGTGGGTGCGCCTGAACACCCAGATCAGAACCAAGCAGAGCGCGACGGCGAGGTAGACCAGGCCGTTGTGATCGAACAAGGCCGGCCCCAGTACCGGCAGGTCGCCCAGCAACGGGATCTTCCAGCTCGCCGCCTCCGACAGCCGCGGGTAGCTGCGACTGAACTGGAAATGATGCAGCAGCGCCGTCAGGCCCTCGGCGCCGAGCGTGATCGCGATCCCGACCACGATCTGGTTCATGCTGAGCACCACGCAAAGGCCGGCCATCAACAGCGCCGTGACCAGCCCGCCGAGGCCGCCGGCCAGGAAGCCGATCGGGTACGACCCGGTGAAGAACGTCGTGCTGAAGCCGACGTAGGCGCCGACCAGCAGCATGCCCTCCAGCCCGATGTTGAGCACGCCGGCTTTCTCCGAGATCTGCTCGCCGAGCCCCGCGATCAGCAGCGGCGTGCCGGCGGTCACGGCGCCGAACACCAGCGAGGCGATAAAGGCTTCGGTGAACAGGTCCGTCACGGCCGCGCGCTCGCACGGGCCCGGCGGACATGGGCGAGAAACTCCACCAGCGCGAAGAACAGCATCAGCAGGGCGACCAGCACCAGCACGAAGAAGCTCGGCACGCCGAGGCGCCGCGAGGCGCTCTCGCCGCCGATCAGCAGCACCGCGAAAAAGAACACGAACGCGATCACGGCGTAGCCGTTGAAACGGGCGAGGAACACCAGCGGAATGACCAGGATGCCGTAGGCCGGGTTCCAGTCCGCGCGGATGGTGCCGTGCACGCCCATCACGTCCACCGCGCCGGCCAGGCCGGCCAGCCCGGCGCTCAGCGCGAACGCGACGAACGTGAGCCGGCGCACGTTCAACCCGAAATGCAGCGCCGCGCGGGGATTGGCGCCCAGCATCTGCAGGCGCAGGCCGACCGCGGTGTGCTCCACGGCGTGGTGCACGCCGATCACCACGAGCGTCGCGAGCACGACGCCCCAGTGCACGGTGGTATCGCCGATGCGCGCCAGCCGGTCGGCCACCTCCAGCGTCGCCGTCTGGGGCACGGTCGTGGCGGGATCGTTGAACGGGATCTTGATCAGCACGTTGGCGAGGCTCACGCCGAGAAAGCTCATCATCAGCGTGGAGATGATCTCGTTGATGCCGTGCACGGCTTTCAGGAAAGCCGGCACCAGCGACCAGGCGGCACCGACGGCGATACTGGTCGCGAAACAGACCAGGTACACCACCGGCAGCGGCAACTCCCGCGCCAGCGCCGGCGCCAGCGCCGCCACGCACACCGCCGCCAGCAGGAACTGGCCGTCGACCCCGAGGTTCCACAACCCGGCCCGGAAGGCCACGATCAGGCCCGCGGCGATCAGCAGCAGCGGGGCCATGCGGGTTATAGACGCCTGCAGGCCGCTCGCACTGTAGAGCCCGCGCTTGGCGACGTAGCCGTAGTACGCGAGCGGGTCCTTGCCCAACGCGACGAGCAACAGCGCACCGACGATCAACGCGCCGGCGATCGGCAAGACGATGCGCAGTGTCCGCAAGAGGGCCTCGCGCGCGCGCTCGCGTTCGCCCCCTCCGGTCACGTCAGCCCGCGGCCTCGACGCCGGTCATGAGCCGCCCGATGTCGGCTTCCGCACCCGCACGGTTGTCGACGATGCCGGCGATTCGGCCGCGTTCCATGACCGCGATGCGGTGGCAGACATCGATCAGCTCGTCGAGCTCGTTGGAGATCACGATGACCGCCGCACCGCCGGCGCCGGCGCCGGTCCGGATCCAGTCGCGCGCCCGCTTGGTGTTCTGCAGGTCGAGACCGTAAGTGGGCTTGTTGAGGACCACCAGTCGCGAACCCGGCGCCATCTCGCGCGCCAGCAGCACCTTCTGGATGTTGCCCCCCGAGAGCTTCGCCACCGGCACGCGCTCGGAGGGGGTGCGAATGTCGTAGTGCGCGATCTGCTCGCGCGCGTGGCGGTGGATGCCCGCCCAGTGGGTCAGGCCGTTGCGCCAGAACGGCGGGCGGCCGATTTCCTTGGCGAGGATGTTGGTTGCCACGGAGTGCTCGGCGGCGGTGCCCTCGCCGACCCGGTCGTCGGTGATGTAGCGCACGCCGCACTCGCGTCTGCGCGCCACGTTGAGCGCGGTGACGTCGGTGCCGTCGAGTTCCAGGGTGCCTGCGCTCGCCGCGCGCTGGCCGGCGAGGAACTCCGCGAGGTGCTGCTGGCCGTTGCCGTCGACGCCGGCGATACCCAGTATCTCGCCGGGCCACACCTCGAGCGAGGCGCCGACGAGCGGGCACTCGCCGTGCGTGCCGTGAGTGGAGACCCCGCGCAGCACCACGCTCGGCGCACCTTCGCGCGCGAACGCCGCGGGCTCGCGCCGCTCGGCCACGTCGCCGACCAGCACGTGCTCGATACCGCGTGCGCTTTGCTCGCGAGCGAACATCATCGACACGACCCGGTCGATGACTTCCTGCTCGCTCATGCGCGCGAGCTGCTCGCGGTCTATTTCCCCGACGACGCGCCCCAGCCGCAGCACCGTCACGCGATCGGCGAGCTCGTAGGCCTCGCGCAGCTTGTGAGTGATGAACACGATCGAGATGCCGTGCTCGCGCAGTCGCTTCACCACCGCCGCGAGTTCCCTGACGCCCTGCGGCGTGAGCATGGAGGTCGGCTCGTCGAGCACCAGCATCAGCTCGCCGTGCCACAGCGCGCGCATGATCTCGACCTGCTGCTGCTGGCCCAGCGACAGGCGACCGACCAGCGCGTCCGGGTCCACGTTGGTCGACAGCAGGCCGCGCAGTTCCTCGAACCGCGCCAGCGTCCTGGCCCGCTCGCAGCGCCGCCACCACGGCGCCCCCAGCATCAGGTTCTCGAGCACGGTCAGGCTCGGGATCAGCAACACGTGCTGGTAGACCGTGCCGATCCCGAGCTCGAGCGCAACGCGCGGCGAGGTCACGCGCACGGCCTTGCCGCCGACGCGGATCTCGCCGGCATCGGGTTGCTGCATCCCGGCCAGGATCCCGATCAGGGTCGACTTGCCGGCGCCGTTCTCGCCGAGCAGGGCGTGCACTTCGCCGCGATTGAACGTCAGGCTGATGTCGTCGTTGGCGACGACGCCGGGGAAGCGCTTGGTGATCCCCGACAGGGAGATCGAGACCTCGGGGGGTGCGTTCACTGACCGCGGCGCCGGCCTACGCCGCGGGCTGCTCCAGGGGGCGCACGGAGCATCGCGAACAGGCCGGGGCGCCGGCGCGCTGTCGGCGCCGGCGCCCGTTCCCGCACCAGCCTATTTCGCGTCCACGGTGGTCATCAGGGCGCGCACTTTCTGGGCGTCCGTGACCAGGTCGACCTTGACCTTGCCGGCGACGATGTCATCGCGCAGCGCCATCGCGGCCGACCACGACTTGGCGTCGATGTGGCGCGTCTTCAGCAAGCGTACGGAGTCGTCCGCGAGCTGGATCTTGTAGTGCTTGGTGCCGAAGGTGTCCGACTTGAGGTCCTCGACCATCGCGCTGTACACCGGCACCATGTCCCACAGCACGGACGTCAGCAGGTGGCCCTTGTCGAGCGAGGACTTGTCGCCGATCACGTCGATGAACCAGACCTTGCCGCCGTCGACCGCCTTGTTGGTCTCCACCGCCTGGATCATGCCGAAGCTCGACCCGTTGCCCTGGCCGAAGATGATATCGGCGCCGGCGGAGATCACCGACTCGGTCACCCGCTTGCCGCCGGCCGCATCGCCGTAGGCGGCCGGCCCGATCACCGCGTAGATCACCTTGACGCCGGGCTTGGCGGCGCGCACACCCTGCGCGAAACCGGCCGACTGCGAGTTCCACGACGGCGGCTCGCCGGACACCACGACGCCGACCGTGCCCGTGCGCGTCATCGAAGCGGCCAGGTGCCCGGCCATGTAGGCCGCCTCGTGGCCGTGCAGCGTGTAGTCCGCGACCAGTCCGGGCTTGATGTCGTCGGGCCGATCGACGATCGCCACCGCGACCTTGGTCTCGAGCGCGATCTCCGGTGCGGCGGTGTTGTAGCCGCTGGCGTGGGCGATCATCAGGCTGGCACCGTCCTCGGCCAGCTCGCGCAGGGTCGGGCGCACGTCGCCGTAGCCCAGGCCTTCCGCCGGCATGAACTCGAGCCCGTATTTCTCGGCCACCGCGCGGGCGGCATCCACGCCCTGCTGGTTCCAGCCGTAGTCGGTTCCCTGCTCGGGCACCAGGACCGCGATGCTCTTCACCTCGGCCGCGGACGCCACCGCGGCCAGGCCGGTGGCGAGGACCGCGCCGGACAGCCACGGGGCAAGTGCTTTCGAACGATTCATGCTGGCCTCCTGATACTTTGGTTTTGGTGCACCGCCGGGTGCAGAATCCCGGTGCCGGAACCCGCCCGCGAGGCTGCTCCTCGAACCGGGCAGCGTGCGACCTAATTGGTGCCGCGACGCCGGCCGACGGTCCTGCGAGCATATCAAGCGACCCTTGCATGTCAAACAGGTTCGCGGCTGGTGCGGAGATTGGTTCCAGGGCGCGCGCCCGCGGCGGCCGGCGGGCGGCCTCGGCGGAGCCCGGGGGCCGGCCGGCTCAACCCGTTGATATGGCTTGCAACAGACCGTCGCGAGCGGGCAGACCGATAGCCACGGAAGGGGCGACGCCGGTTGCGATCGATGCCGCCGATTGGTACCTGCCGGGCCTCGCCTCGGTCGCGTTGCCGGGCGATGCGCCCGCCCCCGACGTCCCGCCGCGTTTGACTTTTGGATATTGGTCCGTTATTGGTACAGGCTCCGCGGGCCCGCGGCCCTGCCCCACACGAGGTTCCCGCCCACCGTCATGGATCGTTACGAGCACACCTTGAGCGCGATCCGGCAGCTGCTGGACGACGGCCCTCTGGCCGGGGACGGCCGGCTGCCGACCGAACGCGAGCTGTCGGAGAAACTGAGCGTCGGTCGCCGCACCCTGCGCCGCGCGCTGGGGGCGCTGGAGCAGCAGGGGCTGATCGTGCGGCGCCAGGGGCGCGGCACGTTCGCTGTCGGCTACACCGGGCAGGGCGCATCGGCGGCGCCGGCGCACACACGCCGTGCCGATGCGCTCGCTTTCGGCGACATCGCCAACCCCATCGAACTGATCGAAATGCGCCTCGCGCTCGAGCCGACCATGTGCCGGCTGGCCGCGCTGCGGTCCTCGCGCCGCGACGTCGAACGCCTGCGGCAACTGGCCGCCGACACCGAGCAGGCGAGCGACCACCAGGCGTACGAGAAAGCCGACAACGCCTTTCACCGCGGTGTGGCCGAGCTGTCGCGCAACTCGCTGTTCGTGCAGCTGCACGCCGCGGTCAGCACCGCCCTGCGCGACGAGGCGCTGGAGCGTTTCGGCGAGACCGGGCACTGCTACAAGCGCCAGTCGCAGCACGTCGATTTTCACCGCGCGATCGTCGAGGCCATTGCCGCGCGCGACTGCGACCGTGCGGAGTGCCTGATGCACGAGCACCTGAGCGACGTGCATCGCAGCCTGTTCGCCGACGCGATGCCGGCCGCTTCCATCTCCCGCCGCCTGCAGTCCGGCGAGACCCCGGCGACCCCCAACTAGCGACCGCCGTCGCCCCGCCGGCGCGCGGGGCGCTAGACCTCGAGCGGGTCGAGCGTGCGTCCGCGCAGCAGGTCGGCGCCGCGTTCGGCGATCGCGACCACGCCCGCGTTGATGTTGCCCGACACCAGGTCGGGCATGGCGGAGGCGTCGATCACCCTGAGGTTGTCCACGCCGCGCACCCGCAACTCGGGGTCGAGGACCGCCTCACCGTCGTTCGCCGGCCCCATGCGACAGGTGCCGAGCGGGTGATGCACGGTGATCGAGGTCGCTCGGATGTGCGCATCGACGGCTTCGGCGGAGGACTTGTCCGCGCCGGGCGCGATCTCGCTCGCGATGAACGGCGCCAGCGCCGGTTGCGCGGCGATCTCGCGTGCCATCTCCACGCCACGGCGCAGGACCCGCCAGTCGTCCTGGTGGCCGTGGAAGTTCTGGCGGATGACGGCGAGAGCCTCCGGGTCGGCGCTGGCCAGCGACACCGAGCCGCGACTGCGCGGGTGCAGCATGACGATCCGGCAGGCGAAGCCGTCGCGAAACGGTGCCTTGAACGGTGGCAGGTACGGCCACGCGCCCAGCGGCGCCGCGGTGAACAGCAACTGGATGTCGGGCACCGGGGCGGCGGCGTCGCACTTGAGGAACGCGGTGATGCCGCCGGGCACGTCGGCGGCGAAGCCGGTGCCGAACAGGTAGGCCCGCGCCATCGAGGCGGCGATGCGATCGTAGCGCATCGCGCGGTGGAACGGACCGGGCTCGGAACGCGCGTACATCAGGATCACCGAGACGTGGTCCTGCAGGTTGCGCCCGACGCCGGGCAGCTCGGCGACCACTTCGATGCCGTGCGCTTCGAGCAGCGCCGGGTCGCCGATCCCCGACAGCATCAGCAACTGCGGCGAGTTGATCACACCGGCGCTGAGAATCACCTCGCGGCGTGCGCGCGCGAGCATGGGCTCGCCGCCGACACGGTATTCGACGCCGCTGGCCGTACCGCCGTCGACGAGCACCCGCGACGCCAGCGCACCAACCGTGACTCGCAGGTTCGCGCGCCGCAAAGCGGGGCGCAGGTAAGCCGTTGCGGCGCTGCAGCGCCGGCCGTTACGGATCGACATCTGCAGGCGGGCGAACCCTTCCTGCACGGCGCCGTTGTAGTCGTCGGTCCAGGGATGGCCGGCGGAGCGCCCGGCCTCGCCGAAAGCGTCGACCAGCGGATCGGCGTACTTGCAGTGCTGTACGTTGATCGGGCCAGCGTCGCCGCGATAGGCGTCGGCGCCCGCCTCCCAGGTCTCCTGGCGCTTGAAGTAGGGCAACAGGTGCGCGTACGACCACTCGGGAAGGCCGGCCTCAGCCCAGCGCTGGTAGTCGAGCCGGTTGCCGCGCACGTGCGCCATCGCGTTCACCGAGGACGAGCCGCCGACGACCTTGCCGCGCGCGCACTCCACGCGCCGCCCGTCCACGTTCGCCTCGGGCTCGCAGAAATACATCCAGTCGTGCAGGCGCCGCTGCAGGATCTTGCCCCAGCCGAGCGGCACGTGGATCAGCGGGTCGCGGTCCCAGCCGCCCGCCTCGAGCAGCAGCACGCTGCAGCCCGGGTCCTCGGACAGGCGGTTGGCCAGCGTGCAACCCGCGGACCCGGCACCGACGATGACGTAGTCGAACGTCGCCTCTTGCATCGCTCCCCCGCCTTGTTGGTGTTTGCCGCGAAAATACAGCATTGCCCTGCGGGGAGCCACCGGCACGCGGTGACGCACGCGCCCGCGCCTGTCAGAATCGCTGGCCCCGGCACCGGCGTTTTTTCCCGACCCATGGTCCACTCGACGAACAAGTCCGCCCTCCACGACCTGCGCGCAGCGCTCTACGACTACGAAGCCGAACGCGTGCAGGCCTGCCTCGCGCGCACCTTTCACGAACAGGCCACGGTGCACCTCGCGCACCCGTTCGAGGACCTCGACGGCGCCGGCGGGCTCTACCGCGACGCGCTGGTCCCGCTGCAGGCCGCGTTCCCGGACCTCGAACGGCGCGACACCATCGTCATCGCCGGCGACTCCGAACGCGGCAACGACTGGGTGGGCTGCTGCGGTCACTACACCGGGACCTTCACCGCGCCGTTTCTCGACATCCCGCCCACCGGGCACCAGGCGGCGATGCGCTTTCACGAGTTCTTCCGCTTCGAGGACGGGCGCGTGGCGCAAATGCAGGCGCTGTGGGACATCCCGGAACTGATGATGCAGGCCGGCGCCTGGCCGCTGGCGCCGAGCCTCGGGCGCGAATGGCACGTGCCGGGGCCCGCCACCCAGGACGGACTTCTCGCCGGGCCGCGCGATGCCGCGCGTTCGTCGGCGAGCGTCACGCTGGTCGGGGACATGCTCGCCGCGCTGGGCGAGTTCGCGACCGGCGGCGTCGAGGCCATGCGCCTGGCCGAGTACTGGCACCCGCGCTGCAGCTGGTACGGGCCGGCCGGCATCGGCACCTGCCGCGGCATCGAGGGCTTTCGCCACTGGCACCAGATCCCGTTCCTGAACGCGATGCCCGACCGGGTCGGCTCGCTCGGCCAGGGCGACCTGTTCGGCGAGGCGGACTACGTCGGCTTCACCGCCTGGCCGGGCATGCGCGCGACCCTCAGCGGCGACGGCTGGCTGGGCATCGCGCCCGCCGGGCAGAAGATCACGCTGCGCAGCCTCGATTTCTGGCGCTGCGAGAACGGCCTGATCCGCGAGAACTGGGTGCTGGTGGACCTGCTCGACGTCTACGCGCAGCTCGGCGTCGACGTGTTCGCACGGATGCGCGAGTTCGGCAAGGCGCGCCGTGCGCCCGCACCGGGCTGAAGCGCGATGTCGGCACCCGCCGCCTCGGTACCGTTCGCCGCCTCGGGCAAAGTGGTCGGCCTGGTCAGCGCCGCGCACTTCCTGAGCCACTTCTACCTGCTGCTGCTGCCGCCGCTTTTCCCGATCCTGGTCGGCGTCTACGGGGTCGGCTTCACCGAACTCGGCTTCGCGCTGGCGACCTTCAGCCTGGTCAGCGGCCTGATGCAGTCGCCCATCGGGTTCCTGGTGGACCGGGTCGGCGCGCGCGGCTTGCTGATCGGGGCCATCGCGCTCGAAGGCGTGGCGTTCGCGCTGATGGGCGTGTTGCCGTTTTACGGCGCGCTGGTGGCGTTGCTGGTCGTCGCGGGCCTCGCCAATGCGGTCTATCACCCGGCGGACTACGTGATCCTCAACACCGCCGTCGCACCCGAACGCATGGGCCGCGCGTTTTCCTTTCACACCACCGCGGGTTTTCTCGGCGACGCGATCGCGCCGGTCACGGTGGTGTTCCTGCTGACGCTGTTCGCCTGGGACGTGACGTTGATCGTGTGCGGTGCCTTCGACGTGGTCGTCGCCGGCGTGCTGCTCCTGAACTCCGGCGTGCTCGCCGACGGGGCGCGCGCGAGCGCCGAGCGCAACCGGCAGCAAACGGCGGCGACACCGGGAGAGCGCCGCGGCCTCGCATTGCTGTTCAGCGCGCCGGTGCTGATGGGGTTGCTGTTCTACACCTGCCTGTCGACGTTCGGCCGGGGGGTGCACAACTTCGGCCCGTCCGTGCTCCACCTCGGCTACGGCGCGCCGGTGACCGTGGCCACCACGCTGGTCGCCTGTTTCCTGTTTGCCTCGCCGCTGGGCGTGCTGGCCGGCGGCTGGGTCGCCGATCGCGTGGCCCGCCACGACGCTTTCGTCGCCGGCTGCCTGGCCGCCGTCGGCACCACGCTGTGCGTGATC
This sequence comes from Gammaproteobacteria bacterium, assembly GCA_041623575.1. Classification (GTDB taxonomy): domain Bacteria; phylum Pseudomonadota; class Gammaproteobacteria; order JAHELT01; family JAHELT01; genus JAHELT01. The sequence goes on along the minus strand of JBFJWO010000037.1, from coordinate 1,397 downwards.
GCCGCGACCGAACTGCCGCTGCCGGCGATCGGCGCACTGCTGGTGGTGGCCGGTTTCTGCAGCGGCATGGTGGCGCCCTCGCGCGACATGCTCATCCGCGCCATGACGCCGCCCGGGCAAGCCGGCAAGGTCTTCGGTTTCGTCTCCAGCGGTTTCAGCATCGGCGGTATCGTGGCGCCGCCCGTGTTCGGCCTGTTGCTCGACGCCGTCGCGCCGCAGTCGGTGTTGTGGGTCAGCGGCGTGGTCGCCTTCGCCACCATCGCCACGGTGCTCGCGACCGGGCGGCAATCGCGCGGGGTGCGGGAGGGATCGAGCTGACTCGCACAGGGACGCAATAACGATCTTCCATGACCGCCGTTGTGTTGGCCAACACCGTCTAAACCGTAGCCCTTGCGTTATGTATCCTATGGGATACAATGCATTGTGACTGCCCAGATCAAAGCAACGTCCGCGTTCGCGGATTGGATCGACGGGCTAAGGGATCGGAAGGGGCGCGCTAGAATTCAGGCAAGAATCGAGCGCCTCGCTGCCGGGAACCCCGGTCAGTATCGGAACCTCAAGCGTGGTGTATCCGAACTCAAGGTCGACGTGGGCCCCGGGTATAGTGTCTATTACACGCGTCGCGAAGGTGCTCTGATTATTCTTCTTTGCGGCGGCGACAAGTCGACGCAGCGATCAGATATCCGGCTGGCGTACGCGCTGATTGATGACTTGGAGCCTGATAATGGCAACGAAATTGAAAGACTATGACATTGCCGACCATCTCCGGACACCTGAAGAAATGGCGGCCTACCTCGAGGCATGTATCGCCGAGTCAGATGGTGATACATCTTTCGTTGTAAAGGCACTGGGTGATATCGCCCGCGCCAAAGGCATGACGCAAATAGCACAAGAAACGGGTCTGGGTCGGGAGAGTCTGTATAAGGCTCTCTCGGCGGACGGGAACCCGCGGTTCGATACAATCGTCAGAGTAGCCAAGGCACTTGGACTGGAGATTTCAGTACGACCCGCGGCCTGAAACCCAGTTAAGACGGCAGATGCGCACGCTATTCGAAAGCAGGAGTATTGGACTCTCGAAGATCTTGGTATTAAGCAAGTGGCTTTGATCCCTAATGATTTTGCGAAGGCGGGCACATGACAGACTCATGCATGCAATCGGACCCGCAAGCCGCTATACGTTTTGCCATTCGCTATTGCCATCCGCTGAGGCGCTGCGCTGTGCCGCCAAATGCAAGCCCGCCCCAGGCCTTTCTAGGCGGGCTGTCCGATATACACTCAACTAGGACAGAAGGCCTGGCCGCCGCACCGGCGCCTACTCCTCCCGTGCCCCACCTCCCCGGGCGATCTTCTCGTGCCAGGTCTTGTCGAACACGGGTTCGCCGTCCTCGAAGGCCTGC
>JBFJWO010000036.1:0-16223 GCA_041623575.1 Gammaproteobacteria bacterium | reverse complement strand
TCGCCCGGGCGGGCGCAAGCGCGTCTTGCGCTCGCCTCGATTGCCCGACCGTCCTCGACCCGGCCGCCTGCTGACAGCCGCAGCCGCGCGCGGCACAATCGTGCGACGGCCAGAGAACGGCGACCATGACCGGACCAACCCCACAGACCTCGCCCGGGCCACGACTGGCGATCGCGCTCGGCAGCGGCTCGGCCCGGGGCTGGGCGCACATCGGCGTGCTGCGCGCACTGAGCCGGCTCGGCATCGACGCCGACGTCGTGTGCGGGTGCTCGATCGGCGCCCTGGTCGGCGCCGCGCATGCCAACGGGCGCCTGGAAACGCTGGCCGAGGCAATCACCGGGCTCACGGCCCTCGACCTGGCCCGGTTCTTCGAACTCGACCTCGGCGCGCGGGGCTTCATCGACGGCCCGCGCCTGCGCGCATTCCTGGAGCGTTGCGTGGCGGATGCCGATACGCGCATCGAGTCCCTGGCGCTCACTTACGCCGCCGTGGCGACCGATCTCGGGTCGGGCCGGGAGGTGTGGCTGCAGGAGGGGCCGCTGCTCGACGCCGCCTGGGCGTCGTTCTCCGTCCCGGGTCTGTTCCCCCCGGCGCGCCACGCTCAGCACTGGCTGGTCGACGGCGGCCTGGTGAACCCGGTCCCCGTGTCGCTGGCCCGCGCGCTCGGCGCGCGCACCGTCATCGCCGTCAACCTCAACGACAACCTCCCCGGCCGGCGCTTCGTCGCCCGTGAACGCACGCTCGCCCGCAGCACGGCGCAGTCACTCAGCAGCGCGCTGCGCGAGCGAGCGCCGATGCTGTTCCGCAGCCGCAGCCAGGACGAGGGATCGACGCCGTGGGCGCTCGACACGGTCGTGAGCGCCATCAACATCATGCAGGACCGGATCACCCGCAGCCGCATGGCCGGCGATCCTCCGGACATCGTGCTGACACCCCGTCTCGCCCACATCCGCCTGCTGGAGTTCCACCGCGCCGGCGAAGCCATCGCCGAGGGCGAAGCCTGCGTGGCGCGGGCGCGTGCCGCGCTGGAAGACGCGCTCGGCTGAACGCACCGCCGCGTCGGGCGGGCACGCCTGGCCGCGGCGAGCGCGACGCGTCAGTCGAAGTCGTAGTCGATGCGCTGCGCTCGACCCGAACGCAGGGACTGCACGCCCCGCTCGGCGATGATCTCGGCGACCAGGCCGTCGCGCAGGCCGGGCGTTGACGCCTCACCTCCCGTCAACGCTGCCACGAAGGCTTCCAGCTGGGTCGCGTAGGTGCGCTCCATGCGCTCGAACCAATGCCGGTGCAGACCCTGCTGGCGAATGGTGTCGCCCCGATAGAGGGCGACGTCCACCGGTACCGGGTGGCGCGACTCGAGGCGGCCCTCGGAGCCGAACACTTCGATGCGCTCGTCGTAGCCGTAGGCGGTGCGACGGCTGAAGTTCAGGTGACACAATGCCCCGCTCGGCATGCGCAGGATGATCATCGCGGTATCGACGTCACCGTACTCGGCGAACCGCGGTTCGATCAGGCAGCCGCCGAGCGCATAGATCTGCTCCGGGCGCTCCCCGCCGATCCAGCACGCCAGATCGAAGAAGTGCGAGCCCTTGTCGCGCAACTGGCCACCCGAGGCGGCGACGTAGGCCAGGGTCGGCGGCGACTGGCTGCGCGAGGTCAGGTGCAGCATCTCCACGCGACCGACCTCGCCCTGCGCCACGCCGCGCCTCAGCAGCGCGTGTTGCTCGTCGAACCGCCGATTGAAGCCGATGGCCGCAAACAAACCGGCCTGCTCGACTTCACGCACCGTCCGGCGCGCGGCGTCGAGGTCCGTGTCCAACGGTTTCTCGCACAGGAACGGCTTGCCCGCCCGCGCGCAGTTCCTCGCCAGCTCGCCGTGCGTCGACGACGGCGCGGCGATGATCACCGCTTCGCTGCGCGGGTCATCGAGAACCTGTGCCAGCGAGCCGGCTGCGCGTGCCCCGTACTCGGCGGCCAGCGTGGCCGCAGCCACGGAATCCACGTCGAACACCGCCTCGAGCCTGGCAGTCTCACTGGCTGCGACGCAGCGAGCGTGAACGCGCCCGATGAAGCCCGCACCGATGAGCGCAACGTTCAACATGCGGGCGGCCCGGACGGCGAGGCCGAACGATTGCGCCCGTTGCGGGGTATGCGCGAGGTGGCTGGCACGCCGCCAATTTACCCGAGGCGAGGCAGCGGTGCATCGCAGTCGATCCCAGGCCACCGACGAGAACGTCGATCGAGCGTGTGCGCGCCACGCTGCGCGACACCCCCAATGCGACGACGCAAACGTCCAGTCGAAATCCGCTGTTGATATAGTGTTATTTCTACGTTATTATTTCGCGTAATTTTTACGCTTTATAAGGCCGGCGATGTACACCTACCGCCACCCGCACCCCGCCGTCACGACCGACATCGCCGTGTTCACCATTCGCGACGGCGCGCTCGCCTGCCTCCTCATCCGCCGTGGGGCCAGGCCCTACAAGGGCCGCTGGGCCCTGCCCGGCGGATTCGTACGCATCGACGAGAGCCTCGATGCCGCCGCCGCGCGGGAACTGCAGGAGGAAACCGGCGCCAGCGACGTCTACCTCGAGCAGCTGTATACCTTCGGGGCGCCTCGCCGCGACCCGCGCGAGCGGGTGATCACGGTGGCCTACTTCGCGCTGGTACCGGCCGAGCAGCTGAGCCTCCAAGCGGCAAGCGACGCCGACGCCGTCGGCTGGTTCGCGCTCGACTCGTTGCCCGCACTCGCCTTCGATCACGCCGACATACTCGCGGTGGCGCAGCGGCGACTGACCGCGAAGCTCGACTACTCGACCATCGCGTTCCAGTTCCTGCCGGTGAAATTCACCCTGAGCGACCTGCATTCGGTCTACGAGATCGTCCGGCGCGAGCCGCTCGACAAACGCAACTTCCGCAAGTGGGTGCTGGCCCTCGGGCTGGTCGAGGAGACCGACGAGTACCGGCGTGACGGTGTCATGCGCCCGGCACGGCTCTACACCGCGCGCCATCGCGACACCGTCGCGATCATCAAGTGACCCCGCAGCAGGAGACCCGCCATGATCTACGGCTATTTCAAGGGCGAACCGACCCAGTACGTGATCGTCTACGACAACGGCGAAATCGTCCGCCACGGCGCGGGGCTCGCTTTGTGGTTCGCGCCGCACCGAACGAGCATCGCCGCGGTCCCCCTGGTCAGCCAGGACACGCCGTTCGTGTTCACCGAGACGACCGCGAACTTCCAGGAGATCACCATCCAGGGCTCGCTCACCTACCGGCTCGCCAAGCCGCTGGAGATTGCCCGCGCTTTCGACTTCACCGTAGAACGCAAGAGCGGTAGGTTTCGCCTCGACGATCACCGCAAACCCGCCGAACGGCTGATCGCGGCGGTGCAGACGCACACCCGCGGGCGGGTCAACGAACTGCCCCTCGAGGACGCCCTGGTGCGCGTGAAAGACCTGGCCGAGCTGGTCGCCGAGCGTGTCGCAAGCGAAGTGGACCTGCAACCACTCGGTATCGAACTCGAACGCCTGCACTTCACCAACGTCGCCGCCACGCCGGAGATGCGCAAGGCGCTCGAGGCGGACTATCGCGAAGGCCTGCAACGCCGCGCTGACCAGGCGATCTACGCGCGCCGCGCGGCGGCCGTCGCCGAAGAACGCAAGATCAAGCAAAGCGAGCTGGACACCGAGGTCGAGCTCGAAGAGCGGCGTCGCGAACTGGTCGAAATGCAGGCCGCCAACCGGCTGCGCCTAGCCGAGGCCGACGCCCGCGCCGACGAGTTGAAGCTCGATCCCTATGCCCGGATGCCTGCGCAGGCACTGTTGGGGCTGGCGCTCAAGGAATGGGCTGCCAACGCCGGCAACATCGCCAACCTCAGCATCACCCCCGACCACCTCAACCAGCTGGTCGCCTGGGTCGGGAGTCAGGGTCGATGAGCGCGGTGCTGGAACGCGCGCCGCCCCGGCAGAGCGCGCGGTTCGAAACCGCCGTGGTGGTCACCCGCAAGACCCGGCTCGAGGAACTCGTGGCACGTTTCAACACCGTCGCACAGGCGCGTTTCTACCTCGAGCACGCCGGCCAGGAGTTCGCGCCCATCGCCGAGGCCCACGCGCGTTATCACGCGGCTCTCGACGCGGTCCGCGGTTCGTTGACCGAGCGACTGCGCCAGCAGGTGATCGACCGCTCGCTGCTCGGGCAGGTACGGATATCGGAGACCGACCTGGTGATCACGGTCGGCCCCGACGGGCTGGTCGCGAACACCGCCAGATTCGCGGCCGCTCAGCCGATCATCGCGGTCAACCCGGACCCGCAGTTGTACGACGGCCCGTTGCTGGCGTTTACCGCTCGCAGTTTTCCCCGGGCGTTGCAGCACACGCTGCGCGCCACCGCGGCGATCCACCAGGTGGCGATGGCCGAGGCGCGCCTCGACGACGGGCAGACCCTGCTCGGGTTCAATGACCTGTTCATCGGCGCGCAATCCCACGTCTCGGCACGCTATCGCATCGCGCAGGGCGACACGGCCGAAGACCAGTCCTCCAGCGGAATCATCGTCTCGACCGGGGCGGGTTCGACAGGCTGGCTGCAGTCGGTCTACGCCGGCGCCGCCGGCGTGGTGGAGGCGCTCGGCGGGCAGGTGGTGGCACCACCGCAGGGCGGGCGAATCCCCTGGGACACGAACTACCTCGTCTACGCGGTGCGCGAACCCTTTCCGTCCGGCACGACCCGCACCGGGATGGTCTACGGCGTCATCACACCGGCCCAGCCGCTGCGCCTGACTTCCTACATGAGCGACGGCGGCGTGGTCTTCAGTGACGGGGTGGAGCGCGATCGCCTGGCGTTCAATGCGGGTGCCCGCGCCACGGTCACGCTGGCCGCGCAGAAGGCCAACCTCGTGGTGCAGTGAGGCGGCGCGCCGCTGGCCGGCCCGGGTCGGCGCGCCACGGTCATCCCGGCACGCTGGTCTCCGACACGACCCAGGCCTCGTAGGCCGGGTCGGCGCGCGTGACCCCCCGGGCCAGGATTCCGGGCGTCTCGTAGGGGTGCAGACGCCGCACAAGCGCGAACAGCGCCGCACAACAGGCTTCCCGGGTCTTCATGACCAACGGGGTTTCGCGTGTGGATTCGAGCTTGCCGCCCCAGCGATAGGTGCTGTCGAGCGACGCTGCTATGTTGCAAGCTGCTGCCAGCCGCGCGTCGAGCGCGGCCTGCGCGATGCGCTCGGCGACTTCGCGCGACGGGCAGTTGACCGTGACTTCGACGAGCGTATCCAAGGTGGCGCCGGACTCCCGCACAGCCGCGCTACCGAGGTTGCCGGCCCCGCGCGGACGTGCACTCGCGATGGCGCTCGCCACCTTACGCAAGTTGTCGCCGTCGCGCAAAAACATCGGTGCTAGTCTGCACGCTTTCCACCAGCCTGTAGGGAGGACTGTCCGATGACCGAGAACTGGGCGTTCGTTCACCACCGCGCCGCGAGGGCTCGCTGGGTCGAGGGCTTGCGCACGATCTTCGAGTACCGCGATCTCGGCATCGCGGCGGCCACCGACGGCGACTACGTCGCGCACGTCATCCGGGCCAAGGGCCGCCCGCAGCCGGACGCGGTCCAGACGTGGCACGTCCACGACTGCCGCTTCCAGATGATCCTCGTCCTAGACGGCTGGGCCACTTTCGAATACGAAGGCCAGGGCCGGCACACACTGCACAAAGGCGACTGCGTACACCAGGTGCCCGGCATCGCGCACCGGGAAATCGAGTGCTCGGAGGACTTCGAGGTGCTGGAGATCGTTGCGCCGGCCGACTTCCGCACCCGCGAGGTGGACCCACCCGTTGCCGGCGTCCCCTGAGCACGAGCATTGGCCCGGCCCACGGCGCCGGGCCGAGGTCGATCGACGCCACCCACGCCGGCGTTTGCGGCGCCACAGCGCGTGCCGGTCTGCCGAGCGAACCCGGGCTCGTATACTCGACCGGCCCAGGGTCGTCTAGAATCAACGGATGCGGCGCACGCGCCGCCCGCGACGGCTCGACGGCATGACGCAACATCCAGGCAGACCCACGCGGCCCGCGGCGTCCGGGGAAAGCCGCCTGCGCACGCGCGACCCGGTCGAAAGCCGCGTCCTGCAGGCGCTGCGGCACGCAGGGACCCTCGCTGCGGACGAGATCGCCAGCGACGCGGCGCTCTCCCCGGACACCGCCCGAGCGACGCTACGAAGCCTGCTCGAGGAGCAAGCGCTGCGCGAGACGGGCCCCGACTCGCTCGCGATCAACGCTGCGCACGCGTTCTCCATCGGGGTAAAGATCGGCCGGCGCAGCCTCGACGCCCTGCTGATCGATTTCACCGGCGCGGTCCTGCACCGGACTTCGTACAGCTACGACTACCCTGACCCGGAGCAGATCTTTCCCCGCCTGGCGGCGGACATCGACGGCCTCGTGCAAACCCTGAGCGAGGCGAGCCGGGAACGCCTGGCCGGTATCGGGGTCGCCGCGCCGCACAGCCTCGGCGGCTGGTACGCACAGATGCACGCACCGCCCGAGGTCTTCTCGCAGTGGGACCGGATCGATCTGCGCGAGCGCCTGGGCAGCCCGCGGGGGTTGCCGGTGCTGTTCGAGAACGACGCCAACGCCGCCTGCATCGCCGACCTGGCCTTCGGCCGCGACCCCCGGTTCGACAACTACCTGCACGTGTTCGTCGGTACCTTCATCGGTGGCGGCACGGTGCTCAACGGGACGTTGTACGCCGGGGCCTTCGACAACGCCGGCGCCGTGGGTTCGATGCCGGTACATGCCGCTCACGCCTGGGGACCCGGCCGCGGCCAGGGCGAGCGTGCGACCACACAACTGATCAACTGCGCTTCGCGCTACCTGCTGGACGACAGCCTGCTGAGCGTCGATTTCGACCCCGAGCACACCCTGCAGCAACTCGCCGGCGACGACCCGGACGCGCTCCCCGGGCCGGTGCGCGACATCTGCGAGGCCTGGCTGGGCAACGCCGCGCACGCCCTCGCCCACGCGATAACGGCCGCGATCAGCGTGGTGGATTTCGCCGCCGTGGTGATCGATGGCTGGCTGCCCCCGGCGATCGTCGATCGCCTGTGCGTCGCCACCGACCACGCGCTGGGGGAGATGGACCTGCTCGGGCTGGTCCGCCCGCGACTGGTCGCCCGCCACCTCGGCAACGAAGCCCGCGCGCTCGGCGGCGCGATCCTGCCTCTCTACGGGAGCTTCATTCGCGGCGCCGCACCGTCCGCCGCCGCGCCTCCCCCCTGACTCTGCGGTGCGCCGCAACCCGCACCTCAACGTCCGCGGCGCCCCGCCCCGGCGACATACAGCCGCGCCCTCGCCGCCGGGTCGTCCGCACTGTCGCGCGCGCCCTCCCGCAGCGCCTGCAGGTGTTCGCTGCGGGCACGTTCGATACCCGCGACGAGTTCGTCGTAGCCCGCCTCGGCGAGCGGTTCGCGCTCGCTGCCCGGGCGCCGCCAGCGCGCCAGCCAGGTCTGCGGCACGGCGAGCTTGCGAACGGCGATCTCGAGCACCAGCAGCACCAGCGCGGCCACGAACAACGGCCACCAGATCCGGAAACGCGGCGCCGGCGAACCGGCCCGCGGTTCGGTGATGAACGGCAGCGCCGCACCCGAGAGGGGCAGCATTCGCCCGCCGGTGTCGCGCGCCAGGGTCGCCAGCAACGCCTCGTCGACGCCGAGATCCAGGTACTCCGGCGAGTAGGGGATGGCGAAACCGAACGTGGTCGGGCCGACCGCGTGGGCGTCTTCGCCGACATCGCCCGTGGCCGCGTTGAGACTGACGTAGTAGCGTCCCGAGCGCGGGGCCGCGAAATCGGCCCGGTAGCGGCCCGGTGCCACCTGCTCGAGCGTCACCCGGCTGTCGTTGCGGGCCGGGTCCACGATCAGTCCCTCGAGCGCGAGCCCGTTCACGAAGCGGTCATCCCGGTCGAGCACGTCGAGCAGCAGTTCACCGCGCCGGCCCTGCCAGCGAAAGGTCGGTTGCAGCTTTTCGGCGCCGCCGCGGCGCATGGTCCAGCGCGCCATCTGCGCGACGAACCGGCCGAACTCGGGCCAGTCGACCCAGCGCTGTCCCCAGCGACCGGCGAGATCGGACGTGAACGCCACCGACTTGCCGAGGCCGTAGCGCCAGGCCACCAGCAGCGGGTCCTCGGTACCCGCCCGCAACAGCACCTGCGCCGCCGGCTTGGCGAACGTTCGCTGGTAGCCGTCCAGCAACGGAAAATCCTCGGCGCGAAAACCGGCCAGGATCTCCCCGGGGTAGTCGAGCGCCGGTGCCGTCGGCTGCTCGACGAAAGGTTTGCGCGAGACCACCAGCGTCTCGCTGGTGAAGATCCGCGGGATGTTGCGCGGGTCATCGGTGTGGTAGAAGCGCCCGTTCCCCCGCGCCGCGATACTGCGCAGCAACCCGAGATCGGCGTCGTCGCCGAAAGCGACGGTGGAGACCGTCACCCCGTCCGCGACGATGCGTCGGCCGAGGCCCTCGAAATCGGCGGCGTTGGTCAAGCCGTCGGAAAGCACGATCAGGTGTTTCACTTTCGCGCGCTGGCGCACCAGCACCCGGTGCGCCTCGCGCAGCGCCCCGAACAGGTCGGTACCGCCGCCCGCCCGCAGCGAGCCGAGCTTGTCCGCGATCGCGCGGCGGTTGTCGATCCGGGTCGGCGCCACGTTCCAGGTCTGGCCGGCGTCGAACGCCAGCACGCCGACCCGATCCAGCGGATTCAGCACCTCGATGGCGGCCAGCGCCGCGCTCTTGGCGATCGCCAGTTTCTCCTCGCCGCCGCTCTGCGAGGCCATGCTGCCGGAAGTATCGATCAGCACGACCACCGCCAGCGACGGGATCTTCGCATCGGTACGCACGTCCATGGTGACCGGCAACAGCCGCTCGACGGGCGTGCCGTAATAGCCGCCGGCACTGTAGCTCTTGTCGCCGCCGAGACTGATCAGGCCGCCGCCGGCATCGCGCACGTAGTCCTCGAGCAACGCCATCTTGGCGAACGAGAGGTCGAAGCCGGGTACGTTGTTCAGAATCAGCAGGTCGTAGTCGAACAGCCGGTGCTCCGAGGCCGGCAGGGCGCTGCCCGGGATCTCGTCCACCAACAGTCCCTGGGCGCGCAGCGCCTCGCTCACGTAGCGGTCCCAGCCCGGCTGGCCGGTCGCGTGCAACACCCGCGGCGGCCCGATGATGCGCACGAAAGTCTGGTAGCGGTTGTTCTCCACCACACCGTCTTGCGCGGCGTTGACTACCGCCTCGTACTCGTACAGCCCGCCCGACTCGGACTGGTCGGCAATCGCCACCGTGTTGCGACCCGGTTGCAGGGCGAGTTCGCGTTCCTGCAGCAACATGCCGTTGCGCAACAGCACCAGTTGCGCACGGGCGGCGGCATTGCTGTGTACCGTGACCTGCACTTCGAAGGGCTCGGAGACACGTACCGTCGGCGGTGCCACCATGTGCTCGACGTACACCTCCCGCGCGACGCGCGTCTTCTCGAGCGCGATGGCCGACACCTCGACCCCGATGGCACGCGCGACGCCGGCCGCCGCCACCGCGCGGCCGAGATTCTCGCGCCCGTCGCTGAGCAGCACGACCCGTTGCTCACCGCCGGCGGGCATGGCGCCGAGCGCGACTTCCAGGGCGCGGCCGATATTGGTGCCGCCGCGATCGACGCTCGCGGCGATCTCCGTCACCGGGTCCGGGGCGGGGCCGACCAGTCGTTCCACGGCGGCATCGGCGCCGAACACGACCAGACCCATGCGCAGTTGCGGGTCCTTCTCGACCAGCGCGCGGTTGACGAACGCCAGCCCGCGTTCGAGTGCCTCGCGATCGAGGCTGTGCGAAACGTCCAGGGCAAAGACGACGTCGGCATGGCGCGAGTACGAGGAGGCGAGCGGCCCGGCCAGGGCGGCGATCAGCGCGCCCAGTGCCAGGCAGCGCAACAGGCTCGCCGCAAACGGCCGCAGCCGTCGAGAAGTCCGCGCCGCGCGCCATCCCGAGAACGCGACCGCCGGCAACACCGCCAGCAGCGCCAGCCACGCCGGCTGGGCGAACTCAACCATGGCCCCGCCGCCCCAGCCACACTGCCCACTCGAGCAGCAGCAACCCGAGCGCGACCCAGGTCGCCAGCGGCCAGAGGGCGATCCGTGCATCGCGCAACTCGGCGCCGAGCGCGCGCTCCGCGGGCGGCGCCGGCGCGGCGCGCAGGGCATTGACGTCGGACTCGCGTTCGTCGGTCAGGTTGACGGCGAAATAGGCATCGACGTTGCCGAACGGGTATTCGAACGTGTACCCGTAGATCCCGGCCCGCGAAGTCTGGTCGAACCACAGCGGCTGCCCCGAGGGGTCGAAGATCAGGCCCTCGCCGTCGGGGGTGCGCACGATCAGGCGAGCGGCCTCTTCGCGCGCCGGCACCGGGTAAGGCTCACCGGCCGGCCATTGGGTGCGCGCGATACCGGTCGCGTGCGGGCTCAGCCAGGCGAGCGCTTCGTGCAGGAACAGCGGAAACGCCGCCTGCAGCGGGAAACTGGAGCGCAGCAGATCGAACCCGAGATAGACCACCCGCACGTCGCCGTCGAGGTAGACCAGCGCCAGGTCCGACTCGTGGGACCAGAACAGCCGGTGCACGCCGCGCGCCTCGGCAGCGATCGCAACCTGCCTCGCGGCATCGATGCTGACCCCGGTCAGGTCTACGTGGCGTAGCAACGCGCTGTCGCTGCGCCCGGCGATCTGCGGGCGTACCAGCACGCCGGCGTTGGTGAACGGCAGACCGGGCGGCAAGGCGTCGACCAGCAGGTAGTTGCCCCGCGTCAGGCGGGGCGCCTGGACCCGGTCGAACACCACGAGGTCATGGGCACGAGCCAGCGCAGGCAAGCGCTCGGGATCGAGCGCCTCGGCCGTCTCTACGACCACGCCGGGCAGCGCCCGCAGCACGCTCTCGAGATAGAAGTTGCCCGGCGTCAGCAGCAACACCCGCACGGTGGCGCGGGCACCGAGCACCGCGAACGCCTCGTCGTCGGCGGCCAGGTCGTCCGCCGCTTCTATGCGCGCGCGCGCCCTGCCCTGCAGACGCCCGCTCAACGAAACCACCACGGTCTCGCGGCCACGCGGCGCGAGTTCGAGTTCGCGCTCGAACAGTACCTGCCCCTCGAGGCTGACGCGCGCCGGGACGCTGAGCGACTCCGCCGTGTAGTTGCGCACCGTCAGCAGCGCCTGGAAGCGCTCCGGGGCACCCGGTTCCGGGCGCAGGTCGAACCGCGTGATCGCGACATTGCGCGCCGGCGTCGCGAAGCGCAGGTGCTCCAGCGGCGCGGGACCGAAATCCAGCGACGCGTCATAGGCCCCGTCGCTGAGAAAGTACACCCGACCGCCGTCGCGGTTGCGCAGCAACGACAGGGCGAGTTCCAGCGCCTCGCGCGGCCGACCCGCCTCGTCGCCCGGTTCGATCGCGGCCAGCACGTCGTGCAGGCGCTGCTTGTCGCTCTCGAAAGTGGAACGCAGCACCGCCGAGCGCCCGCTGGTGAGGATCAGCATGCGCCGGCCCTCGGCCATGCCGTTGATCAGGGTCCGTGCTTCGCGCCGCGCGGCCTCGAACCGGGTGGCGGCGCCGATGCGCGTGCGCATGCTCGCGCTGACGTCGAGAACCAGCACCAGGTCCTCGCCGTGCCCGGCCTGCGTCACCCAGCGTGGGTCGGCGAGGGTGAGCGACAGCAAGACGGCCAGGACCAGGAGCAGCAACAGGCTGAGGTCGCGCAGCAGGCGCTGCAGCCCGAACCCGCGCTGGCGCGCGTTCAGCGCCTCGCGCCACAGCGACACGCTTGACAGCACCACGCGGCGCCGCGCCGGGCGCAGCACGTAGAGCAGCACGATGGCCGGGATCGAAACCAGGGCGAGCAGCGCCCAGGGCTGGCCGAACTGGATCACCGCAGGTAGGTTCCCCGGCGCAGGTATTTCAGCACCAGGTCCTCGAACGGGACCGCGGTGCTGGCCCGCAGGTACTCGATCCCCGACTGGCGGCAATGGGTCTCCAGTGCCTCCAGGCGCGCTCCCAGCGCGGCGCGGTAGGCGGCACGCAACGGCGCATCGACGGTGACCCGCAACTCGCGACCGTCTTCGGCGTCCACCAGGCGCAGCGCGCCGTCGAGCGGCGGGTCGATCTCCTCCTCGCTCAGCACCTGGATAGCGACCACGGCGTGTCCGCGGCCACGCAACGCCGCCAGCCCCCGGCGAGTGCCGGCGGTGAGCAGGTCGCTGATCAGCACGACCAGGCCCGGTTCGGACGCACGAGCGGCGAACTCCTTCAGCGAGGTATCGAGGCGGGTCCCGTCGCGACAGTCGAGCGACAGCAGGAAGTCGAGCACGGTGGTCATGTGGCGGCGCGACTTGAGCGGCGGCAGCGAGGCACGCAGTCCGTCCCCGAAGCCGGCGAGTGCCACCCGTTCGAGGTTGTGCAGGCCGATGTGGGCCAACGCCGCCGCCAGTCGCCGCGCGTAGTCGAACTTCGCCGGCCGCCCGAAGCCCATGCTGGCGCTGCAGTCCACCAGCAGGTGCAGGGTCAGGTCCTCCTCGGCGGCGTAGAGCCTGACGAACAGTCGGTCGAGCCGCGACAGGATGTTCCAGTCGATGTGGCGGAAATCGTCGCCCGGCTGGTAGCGGCGGAAATCGGTGATCTCCAGCCCCTTGCCGCGCCGGCGATGGGTGTGCTCACCGCGCAACCGACCGCGCGCGATCTTGCGCGCGACGATCTCGAGGCGTTCGAGCTTGCGCAGGAACTCCTGGTCGAAGACCAGCCCGTCGGCGGGTGCGACGTCGGGCGGATCCAAAAGCTGCCGCGAGCCGGCCATCGGTGTACCTGTGGCCTCGGATTTACGGGCCACTAGTTGCGCGTGTCAGCGCCCACCAGCGGCGTCTCTCGAACGATCTCGGCGATCAGTTCCTCGGCCTCGATGCCCTCTGCCTCGCCCTCGAAGTTCAACAGGATGCGGTGACGCAGCGCCGGCGCCGCACAGGCCCTGAGATCGTCGAAACTGAGGTTCATCCGCCCGTCGAACAGCGCCAGCGCCTTGGCCGCCAGGATCATGCTCTGCAGGCCGCGTGGGCTCGCGCCGTGTCGTGCGTAGCGCTTGGTGAGCGGCAGCGCCAGCGCGTTACCCGCGTGCGTGGCGAGCACCAGGCGCACCGCGTAGTCCTTGACATGGGCGGCGATGACCACCGAGCGCAGCAGCGTTCTGATCTCCTGCAGCTGCGCCGCGCTCATGACCGGCTCGATGGGCGGTGGCGGCGCGCCGGTGGTGCGATCGACGATCTCGGCCAGCTGCCGCGCGTCGGGGTAGCTCGCGTTCAGCTTGAGCAGGAATCGGTCGAGCTGGGCTTCCGGCAGCGGATAGGTGCCCTCCATCTCGATCGGGTTCTGTGTGGCCAGCACCATGAACGGCTCGCTCAGCACGTGACCGGTGCGCCCGACGGTCACCCGTTTCTCCTCCATCGCCTCGAGCAGCGCGGACTGGGTCTTGGGCGTGGCGCGGTTGATCTCGTCGGCCAGCAGCAACTGGGTGAACACGGGGCCCGGCTGGAACTCGAAGTAGCGCCGGCCGGACTCGTCCTGCATCACGATCTGCGTACCGATGATGTCGGCGGGCATCAGGTCGGGCGTGAACTGCACGCGGGCGAATTCGAGCTCCAGGGCGTCGCTGAGGGTCTTCACCAGCAGTGTCTTGCCCAGCCCCGGGACGCCTTCCAGCAAGACGTGGCCGCCGGCCAGCAGGCAGGCCAGGATGCCCTGCAGCAGGTCGTCGTGGCCGACGATGCGCCGGGCGATCTGGCGACGCAGCGAGTCGAGCCTTTCACCGGCCTGCTCCAGGCGCTCGGGCTCGATCAAGGGGTGCGCTCCCGCGCCGCCGGTTGCGAACCCGCGCTCAGCAACAGGAAGTACTGGCGCACCAGCTCCTTGTAGTGCGCGGGGTAGTCCTCCTTGGCCAGCACCGCTTCGAGCTGCGCGGCATAGCGCGCATCCAGCTCGACCACCGGCAGCGTGACCTGGCCACGACCGGGCACCACGCGCGTGCCGGTCGTGAACGACTCGCCCTCACGGAACTGCGCCGTCGGCCTGAGCACGCCCCCCTCGGCCCGCGTGCGCTCCGCGGCGGGGCGCGGCGGTGGGGCGCCCGCTTCGTGGCCGGCGCCGGCAAGGGCCCCCAACGCCCCGCTGCCGCTCTCGCTCTCTTGCACTCGCTCCCCCGGCGAGCCGTCGACGGCCCCGCCCGGTTCCGGGCGCGCCGGCGAACGCAGCGCCGGGCGTTCGGCGAACGCGCTGGAGTCGCCGAGATTGTCGCGGGTACGCCGCAGCTGCTCGCGCGCCTCGGCGAGCTCCCGGGCGTCGCGCCGCGAACGCTCGGCGCGCGCCAGCTCTTCGAGCACCTCGCGCAGGTCGGCGTCGTCGCCATCGGCAAGACTCTGCAGCGCCCTTTCCAGGTCCTCGCGCGCGATGCCGAGCGAGCGCGGGTCCGTCGCGGCACCGAACTCGCGCACCGCACCGGGCGCGACGCGCCCCTGCATCAGGCCTTCCAGCAGCTCCTGCAGGGTCGAGCGGGCCGCGACCGCGTTGTCTTCGACCACTCCGTCCCCCGCCGCCGTGGAGGCGCCATCGATGCCGCGGCCGGCCTGGCCCAGGCCGGTGGACAGCTGCTGCAGGCGGCTCAGCGCCTCGGGCCGCGGGAGGGCGGCGCGCGCCATGCGGTTGGCCAGGCGTTGAATGCTGCGCGACTCGGCCAGGGCCCGCGGCAGTTCCTCGCGTTGCGCGCGGCGCGCCATCTGGCGGGCGAACTCGCTCAGGCGTTCTCCTTCGGCGACGACAGCCGGGTCTGCCCCGGCGCCAGCCGGCCCGGCTCCGCCCGGCAGGTCGATCAGGCTGACCAGCACCAGCAGGGTGGCGGCGAGCGGTGTCACGGTGCCCCAGATCGGAACCCGCATGGCGAAGACCCGTTCGGGCTTCGCCGGCAGCCGCGTGCGCAAGAGTTGCCCGGACAGGCTCTCGGCCAACGTCGGGTCGTCGCCTCGGCGCAGAAACTCGAGCGCGGTGCTGAGCCGCTGTTTCAGGTTGAGACGCAGGTCGGCGAGGATCGCCACCTCCAGCTCGTCGGGACGCCGCCACAGCGCCACCGCCAGCGAGACCGCGAGCGAGCCGAACAGCACCCAGCCGGCGATCTCGAGCGACGCGTACGGCGAACCCCACGCGCGCACCGCCAGCACCGCGCCGCTGGCCAGCAGCAGGCCGCCGCACAGCCCGGTCCAGGCGTGCTCGGCCAGGATCTGGCGCTGCCTCGCACGCCTCAGGCGCCTTACCAGGGCCCATACCGTATCCGTCGCAGTCAAGTCCCACCTCGTTGACGCCGGCCCGGCGGCGCCGCGCCCGACACCGGCAGGGTGGGAATCTCGACGCGGTGTGTCAAGCGGGCGCGTCACCCCGATCCCGGGCACGCACGAGCGCCGACAGGATTCGCAGCAGGGTCGCAGCCAGCCCGGCTGCCAGCAACGCATGGACCAGCAGGAAAACCAGCGCCGGCGGCCAGTCTCCCGGGGGCATGAACAGTTCGGTGTCCTTCAGCAGGTGCGCGCTCAACATCAGGTGACTGGCGGCGGGAAACAGCGCCGCGCTCGCGCCGTAGCCGAGTACCAGCCCCGCGCGCCCGGCAAAGAAGGCCACCGTGGCATGGCCGCTCAGGGCGAGCGTCAGGATCGCGCCCAGCAACCGGTAGCAGAGCGCCTGCGCGAGGGCCGCGGCGAGACACCAGGTGAGCGCCTGCCAGCCCACGCCCCCGACGGCGAAGGCGATCGCCAGCAATGGCGCCGCCAGGAGCATCGAGTACAGGCTCTGCAGCAACTGCCCCTGCAGGTATCCGCTCAGGACCCGCGGCGCACCGAGCGGCGTGCCGAACGCCCAGTCCCGCAGGGACTGCTGTCCGGGGAGCAGCAGTTCCTCTGCACCGGCGCGCAGGTTGTAGTAGGCGAGCGCCAGCCCGTGAGCGACGACCATCGCCAGCAAGGTGGCGGGCGGCGCCTCGGCCGCCAGGATATGGACCAGCTCATCCTTCGGCCACCACACGAACAGCACCAGCGCCTGGATCACCAGGTAGTTCAGCCCCGCGGCCTGCGCCGGCCCGGCAGCGCCGAGCCCGCGCCAGGCCTCGACGAGCAGTGGATTGACCCGGCTCACG
>JBFJWO010000035.1:0-16264 GCA_041623575.1 Gammaproteobacteria bacterium | reverse complement strand
GCGTGCTCGGCATGACCGAGGTCATCCTGAAGACCGGGCTCGATCGGCGACAGCGGCGCTGCGCGGAGACCGTCCGCCGCTCCGGCGAGAGCCTGCTGCAGGTGATCAACGACATCCTCGACGTCTCCAAGATCGAGGCGGGGCGCATCGAGATCGAACGTATCCCGTTCGATCTCCGCTCGCTGGTCGAGGATGTCTCGGAGCTGCTCGCGGAGGTCGCCCAGTCCAAGGGACTCGAGATCGCGGTGTCGGTCGATCCGGCCCTGCAGACCGCCGTGGTCGGCGATGCGGGGCGCATCCGGCAGGTGCTGACCAACCTGTTGGGCAATGCGATCAAGTTCACGGCCAGCGGCCACGTACTCACGCGCGTGTGCGCCCGCCCGGGCGAGCGGGTGCGGATCGAGGTCGAGGACACGGGGATCGGCGTCGAGCGCTCGGCGCAGACGCGTATCTTCGAGTCGTTCTCGCAGGCCGACGGCTCGACCGCGCGCCGCTATGGCGGCACCGGCCTCGGCCTGTCGATCTGCGCCCGGCTCGTGTCCCTCATGGGCGGCGAGATCGGCGTCGAGAGCGAGCCGGGACGCGGCGCGACTTTCTACTTCGAGCTGCCGCTCGAAACGGCACCGGAGGGTGCTCCGGAGGGGCCGGACGCGAGTGGACTCGAGGGCCTGCGGGTGCTGGTCGTCGACGACCACCTCGCGAATCGTGACATTTTCGCCGAGCAGTTCGGGTCGTGGCGGACCGAACACGCGAGCGCCGCCGACGGAGAGGAGGCGCTGCGCATGCTGGACGCGGCACACCGCGAGGGTCGCCCGTTCGACCTCGTCATTCTCGACATGCAGATGCCGGGGATGAGCGGCCTCGACGTGGCGCGAGCGATGACGGCCGACTCGCGCCACGGCGGCATCCGGCGGGTGATATTGAGCTCCATGGCGGACGTCGTCGACGTCGAGGCAATGCGCGAGGCGGGACTGGAGAGTCACCTGACCAAGCCGGTGCGCCAGTCCGAGCTCTACAACTGCCTCACGATGCGCACGCCGGCGGCGGGTAATCCGGTCGGCGCGGCGCACGTCCGGACGGCGGACCGGCTGCGGGCGCGGATCCTGCTGGTCGAGGACAACACCGTGAACCAGGAGGTGGCGCTCGAGTTGCTCGAGCCGCTGGGCGCCGAAGTGCGGGTGGCGAGCGACGGCCGCCAGGCGCTCGAGATGCTCGGCGCGGCGCGCCCGCACGTCATCCTGATGGATTGCCACATGCCGGTGATGGACGGCTACGAGACCACGCGCGAAATCCGCCGCCGGGAGGCGGTCGAGGGCGCGGACCCCGTGCCGATCGTGGCGCTGACCGCGAACGCGCTCGCCGGCGATCGCGAACGCTGTCTGGAAGCGGGGATGAGCGACTACCTCAGCAAGCCCTTCGACGAGCGGGGACTGGTCGCGGTGCTGCAGCGTTGGTTGCCGGATTGCGCCCACCCTGAAGAGCCGGCACCGGAGCCGGAGGTCTCGCCGTTGCCGGTCGACGATACCGGCCCGGTCATCGATCCGGGCGCGCTTGCGCCGCTTTACGAGCGCGACGTGCGCACGGGCCGAGACGTCGTGGGCCGTATCATGGCGGCGTTCGAGGAGCAGTCGGCCGAGCAGGCCGCGGCGCTCACCGCGGCGATGGCGAACGCCGATGCCGAGGGCGTGCGCGATGCGAGCCACTCGTTGAAGTCGAGCGCGGCGCAGATCGGCGCCCTGCGGCTTTCCAGGGTGTGTGCGGAGCTCGAATCCCTCGCCCGGGACCTCCGGGTCGAAGACTTCGCGGCGCGGTTGGAAGCCTTTCGCACTGCGTATGCCGAGGTCCGCGATGCCATCGCGGCCGAGCCAGAGAGGGCGATCGGTTGAAAACCGCCGCGGACACCGAGCCGCCGATGGTGCTCGTCGTCGACGACGACGCGATCGTGCGGATCGCCGCGCGGGAGTACCTCGAGGACGCCGGTTTCCGCGTGGTGGCGGCGGCAGACGGCGCCGCCGGCCTCGAGTGCTTCGCCCGCCAGGAGGTGGACGCGGTGGTCCTCGACATCTGGATGCCGGGGATGAACGGTTTCGAGGTCTGCGAACGCATCCGTGGCGCCGCCGACGGCGACCACGTGCCGATCCTCCTGGTCACGGGGACCGGCGACGTCGATTCGGTGAACCGGGCCTTCCACTGCGGTGCCACCGACTTCTCGGCGAAGCCGCTCGACTTCGAGCTGCTCGTGCACCGCATCCGCTACATGCTGCGCGCGAGCCGCGCGCACGCGGACCTGCGTGCCCGCGAGGCGAGCCTGGCCTACGCGCAGCGCATCGCCCGGCTCGGCAACTGGGAGTACGACATCGAGGCCGGCCGACTGCACCTCTCCGAGCAGCTCGCAGAGATGGTCGGGGCATCCGAGCGGGTCTACAGCGAAGCGGGCTTCCTTGCCTTCGTGCATCCGGACGACCGCGAGGCAGCCGGCGAGGCAATCCGCGACGCGATACACAGCGGCGCTCACGCCGGCACCGAGTTCCGGGTCTGCCGCCCGGACGGCCGGGTCGTCGTGTTCGAGCAGGACATGGAGCTCGTCCCGGGGCTGCGCGGCGCCGGACCGCGGCTCGTCGGGGCGGCGCATGACGTGACCGAGCGGCGCGAGGCGGAGAACCGGATTCGTACCCTCGCGTACGTGGATCGCGTGACCGGCCTGCCGAACCGCACCCAGCTCGAGGAGCACCTGCGCCACGCCATCACGGCCGCCAAGCGCTACGCGCGCACGCTCGCGATCCTGTTCATCGACATCGACCACTTCAAGCGCATCAACGACACCTGGGGCCACGCGGTCGGCGACGACGTCCTGCGAAGGGTCGCCGCACGCCTCGACCGCTCGCTGCGCGAGTGCGATCTCGTGACCCGCAAGTGCGCGCTGCCGGTGGGTGAGACCCTCGGAGGATCCGCGGTGGCACGGCTCGGCGGCGACGAGTTCGTGGTGCTGCTGCCGGAGGTGCGGCGTGCAGAGGACGCCGTCACCGTCGCCCGCCGTATCATCGACGTCCTCGCCGAACCGTTCTCGGTGAGCGGCACCGAGGTCTACGTGACCTGCAGCATCGGCATCAGCGTTTACCCGGACGACGGGACAGACGCGGCGGCGCTGCTCAAGCACGCCGACGGCGCGATGTACGAGGTCAAGTCCAGCGGGCGCAACGGCTACCGGTACTTCACCAGTGGCATCCAGGAGCGTGCCTTTGCGCGCCTCGACCTCGAGGCGCGCCTGCGCCGGGCGCTCGACCGCGACGAGTTCTTGCTCCACTACCAGCCGCGGCTCGATCTGCGAACCGGGCACACGCTCGGTGCCGAGGCGCTGGTGCGATGGGCCGATCCCGAGCATGGCCTGGTGAGCCCGGCCGACTTCATCCCGGTGGCCGAGGAGACCGGGCTCATCGTCGACCTGGGTAACTGGGTGTTCGACACCGCCTTCGCGCAGGCCCGACGCTGGCGCGACAACGGACCCGGCGCGCTGCGGGTGTCCGTCAATCTCTCGGTCGCGCAGATGCGCCACCCCGACTTGTTCGACACCGTGCGACGGCTGCTCGACGAGCACCGCCTCGACCCGCCGTACGTGGAGATCGAGCTGACGGAGAGCCTGCTGATGGACGATGTCGAGGGACACCTCGAAGTGCTGCGCTCGCTCGACGCGCTGGGCGTGTGCCTGTCGATCGACGATTTCGGCACCGGGTACTCGTCGCTCGCCTATCTCAAGCGCCTGCCGGTGGACTACCTGAAGATCGACCGCGGGTTCGTCGCCGAGATGGATCGGGATGCGGACGACGCGGCCATCGTCGGCGGCACCGTCAGCCTCGCGCACAGCCTGCGGCTCAAGGTGGTGGCCGAGGGCGTGGAGCGCGAAGCGCAGGCGCAGCAGCTCACCGGCTTCGGCTGTGAGGAGGCCCAGGGGTTCCTGTACGCGCCTGCGATGCCGGCGGCGGCGTTCGACGCCTGGCTGCGCGAGCGCAACGGGCAGGGCCCGGGTCTCGCCGCGAGCAAACTCGAGCGCCTCGGGTAGAGGCGCTCGGGCCGCGGGAAACCGGCTCCCGGCCGCCGTCCCTGGCGGCCGGGCCGTCTACGGCGTCGGGCAGGCCTGGTTGGGGTCGAACGCGATCCACTGCCAGGTGTCGACGGCGGCGTTGCGAAACAGGACGGTGCCACCGGCGATCGCAATGCGGCGCCGCCCGGCGTCATAGGCCATGGTCGCAGCGTAGCGCGAGGGCATCGTTGCCTTGGGTTCCGAGGCCCCCTGGTCCCACTGCCATGCGTGCCGGGTGGGATCGCCGGCGCCGGCTTCACCACCGACGCCTGCACCTCACGTCCCCGCTCATGCGGATGGTCCCGGGCCAGGGGCACGGCGTGCCGTTGCAGGGCAGGGAGTAGCTGCCCAACAAGCCCGATCCGGGGCCCAGGGCGGTCGGTTCTGGACGCTGGCGCGAAGCGGGAGGCCGCTATCCCTGTCGGCCAGGGCCGGCCCGATCGGGCCGGCCGAGGCTTTACATCGGGCTCTCCCGCGAGTTTCTCAAGAGGCTTCAGGGAAGCCGTCGGCCCCCGCCCGGCGGGTCCCGTCGCGCCGCATCGGACTGCCTTGTCGACCGGCCCGGCTCGGCGCCTGTTAGAGTGGCCGGGTTCTTCTACCGGAGTCAGCAGCTTGGCAATCTCCACACGTGAGGAGCGCGCCACGGGCGCCATCATGGGCGCGCTCATCGGCGACGCGCTCGGGCTGGGGTGTCACTGGTACTACGACATCGAAGCGCTGCACCGCGACTGCGGTGCGTGGGTAAGAGACTACCGTGACAGCGACCCGCGGCGCAGCGACCGGTTCGGCTACATCGCCCGCGCCCGCCACGAGGCCGGCTTGCGGGCGGGCGATCTCTCGCAGACCGGCCAGATCGCGGTGGCGTTGCTCGAATCGCTCGCCGAGTGCGGCGGCTACCACGAAACGGATTTCGCGGCGCGCCTGGACACGCTGTTCGACACGCTCGACGGCAGCGACCTCGGCGGGCGCTACACCGACCGCGCGGTGCGCGAGACCTGGTCCAATCGCCGTGCAGGTCGGCCCTGGGGTGAGGCCGGCAGCCTGGCCGATACCGCCGAAGCCGCGATCTGGTGCACCTCGATCGCGGCCGCCTGCGCCGACGGCTACGAGGCAGCGGCCACGCGCGCGTTCTCGGCTGCGCGCCTCACCCACGCCAATCCGTACATCACCGGCTACAGCACCGCCTACGTGCTGGGCGTCGCCTCGCTCATCGACGGCGTCGCGCTCGAAGGGATTCGCGAGCACATGATCGGTCTGCGCGAGTCGGCGGCCGTCGCCGAGCGCACCGCCTCGGTGGACATCACCTTCCAGATCGGCAACGAGGCCGCGCGCATGGGCGCCGACCCGCACCTCGACCTGGACCCGCTCACCGTGTGCCGGCTGTTCGGCATGAACTGCACCATCGGGTTCCTGATGCCGGCGGCCTATTTCCTGATCCACCGCTACCCGCACGATTTCGAAGCCGCGGTGCTGAGCGCCGTCAACGCCGGGGGCAACAACATGGCGCGCGCGGCTCTCACCGGCGCCTTGTCGGGTGCGATGGTGGGCATCGAGGCCATTCCCGAACGCCTCCTCAGGGGCTTGCGCGACCACCAGCGCCTGCTGGATCTGGCCCGGCGCGTCGCGGCCCTCGGTGCCTGACAGCGCGGGTCGCGCGCTATTGCGAGGATGCCCGCAGGCGGTTCTCCAGCACGCCCACCGCCACCGACAGCGAGACGGTCAGCACCAGGTACATGCCCGCCACGGTGAACCAGATCTCGAAGCTCAGGAACGAGGTGGAGATGGCGTTGCGCCCCTCGGTGGTGAGGTCGGCGATGGCGATGGCGCTGACGATGGCCGAGTGCTTGATGAGGGTGATGATCAGGCTGGTCAGCGGCGGCAGCACCAGGCGCAGCGCCTGCGGAACGACCACGAAGCGGTAGGTGTCGACGCCCGACAGGCCGATGCTGCGCGCCGCCTCCCATTGCCCGCGCCCGACCGAGAGAATGCCGGCGCGGAAGATCTCCATGGCGTGCGCGCCCTCGAAGAACGACAGCGCCAGCACGCCGGTCCAGAACCGGTCGATGCCGAGGATCGGCGCCAGGATGTAGAAGAACAGGTACAACTGCACCAGCAGCGGGGTGTTGCGGATCAACTCCAGGTACACGCGCGCGACGCCGCGCCCGACGATCGAGTCCGACAGCCTCAGCAGCGCGGCGACGAAGCCGATCAGCACCGTCACCAGCAGGCTCCAGGCGCTGATCTCGAGGGTCACGAACAGCCCCTTCATCAGCGGGCCCCAGATCAGGTCGCCGTCGACCACCCGGTAGATGTAGCGCGGAATGCGGTACCACTGCCAGCGGTACCCCATCGACTCCGCGCCGCGCACCGCCAGCCAGATGACCACCCCGCCGAGGATCGCGAACTGCAGCGTCTCCGTGATCGGCAGGCGCCGGCGCGGCGCGGGGCGCGAGGGCGAGGCGGCTTCGGTGACGGTGCTCATCAGATCTTGTCACCGCTGACGCCGAGGCGTTTCTCCAGGCGCGCAAAGGCGAGCGAGAAGCCGAAACAGATCAGGAAGTACAACGCCGCGGCGGTGATCCACACTTCGAACAGGCGCGCGGTGGCGATCACGACCTCGCCGGCCATGAAGGTGAGTTCCTGCACGGAGATCAGCGCGATGATCGAGGAGTCCTTGATCAGCGAGATGAACTGGTTGGCCAGCGGGGGCACGACCCGCCTGACGGCCTGCGGCAGGATCACGTAGCGCAGCACGGCGATACGGCTGAGGCCGATCGAGCGCGCCGCCTCCCATTGCCCCTTGTCGATCGACTGCACGCCGGCGCGCACGATCTCCGCCACGTACGCCGCCTCGAACATGGCCAGCGCGATCAGCCCCGAGGCGAAGTTGCTGAGCAGCTTCGGCTCGCCGAACAGCCACGAGACGACCGCCAGCGTGCCGGGCGAGGCCTCGCGCACCATGCCTTCGAGGTTCAGCAGGGGCATGATCTGGCTGCTGATGAAAAAGTAGAAAATGAACAGGAACACCAGCGGCGGGATGTTGCGGATCAACTCCACGTAGGCGCGCGCGACCATGCGCAGGAACAGGTTGTGACTGGTGCGGCACAGGCCCAGCACCACGCCGACCACGGCCGCGAGGAGGCTGGCCCAGATCGACAGGCGGATGGTGGTCATGAACCCCTGCAGCAGCAGGTTGGCGACCCAGCGCTGCTCGTCCTCGTCGTAGCGCAGCAGGTAGTTCGGGATCGCCCCCCATTCCCAGTTGTAGGCGAGGACGAAATTGACGCGGTAGGCGACGTAGCCGATCGCCGCCGCGATGCCCATCAATACGGCGATGTCGAGCCAGTTGAGGCGGGCGCGTTTTCGATCGGCAGCCACGGCTGGGTCCGGGCCAGTGCGACCCGCCCCGGCGGTGCGCCGGGGCGGGTCCGGGGGCTACTTGTCGGGCACCTGGTCCGCCCACTCCCGGGTGCGGAACCAGTAGTCGTTGCGTGTCTGCAGGAAGCCGTCCTGCCAGCGCAGCCGGATCCAGTTGTTGAACACGTTGAGTGCGTCCGGGTCGCCCTTGCGCAACGCGAACGCTTCCGAGCCCTGGTTGAAACGCTGCTGGATGGGTGCGCTCAGCACCTCCGGGTAGCGCTCCAGCCAGATCGCCGGCGTCGGGTCGTAGCCGAAGGTCCCGGTGGCGCGGCCGTTGACGACCTCGAGTTGCGCCTGCCCGTCCTCGTCGAACAGCCGCAGCGTGGCCTTGGGCAGCGCACGCATCACGAAATCCGCCGAGGTCGAGCCGCGGCGGGCGGTCAGGGTGGTCTCCGGGTTGTTGTACGCCTCGATGGTGTTGCGGCCCTGCGCGAGCTTGGTGTTGACCACCAGGCGCATGCCGGAATGAGCGTAGGCCTCGCTGAAGTTCACGGTGAGGTTGCGCATCGGGGTCACCGTCATGCCGCCGATGATGACGTCGAACTTCTTGGCCAGCAGCGCCGGGATGATGCCGTCCCAGGCGGTCGGCACGAAATTGGCCTCGACCCCGAGGTCCTTGGCCAACGCCTTGCCGACGTCGATCTCGAAGCCGATCAGCTCGCCTTTCTTGTCGCGCATGGCCCACGGCACGAAGGTCGCCATGCCGATGTTGATCTGACCGCGCCTGAGGATGTCGTCGATCACGCTGTCCTGGGCGACGGCGGGTGCCGAGACCAGCACGGTGGCGATGCCGGCAACGGATAGAACGCTCTTCAAAAGGTGTTTCATGTTTAGTTGCTCCTCCCCCTGGGCGGACTGAGTATAGTGTGGCCTCGCGTTGACAACAAACGGCATGGGGCGGCGCGCGCCGGCGGCGCTGGTATCATGGCCCGCGCCCGGTGGCCGGGGAAAGCACCCATGAGCAGCAAGCGATTTCTGGATCACGCCTACGCGGTCGGCGACGACGAGGAGACCCGCCGGCTCTACGACGAGTGGTCGGACAGCTACGATCGCGAACTCGTCGACGCCAACGACTACCGCCAGCCGGTGCGCTGCGCCGCGGCCCTGGCCGCCAATCTGCCCGAGCGCGCGGCGCCGGTGCTCGACGTCGGGTGCGGGACCGGGCTCTCCGGCCTGGCCCTGGCCGAGGTCGGCTACACGACCCTCGACGGCTGCGACCTGTCGGCGAAAATGCTCGACAAGGCGCGCCTCACCGGCTGCTACCGCCGCCTGTTCGAGGCAAATCTGAATAAACCTCCGCTCGCCGCTGCCGATGAAGCCTATGCGGCGGCCACCGCGGTGGGCGTGTTCTCGTTCGGCCACGTCCAGCCGGCGGCGGTGGAGGCTATCCTGCGCCTGCTCCGCCCCGGGGCGCCGCTGGTCATCGGACTGAACGAGAAGTTCCACGCCGAGGGCTCGCTGGCGGCGAAACTCGAGGCGCTGGCGTCGGCCGGGGCGCTCGAGCAGGTCTCGGCCGAGCACGGCGAGCACCTGCCCGGCATCGGGCTCGGCGGCTGGGTCCTGGTGGTGCGCAAGCGCTGAGCTCGGCGCCGGGCGCGAGGTGCCGGAAACGAGAGCGGTGAAACGGATGGCGATGAGTGAAGTGACCCCCCGGACCCGGCGGCAGGCGAAACGACAACTGCGCGTCGGCGAGGAGCAATGGCCGCTGCGCGAGCCGTTCGTGATCTCCAGCCTGGCCCCCGTGGACCACGCCCACGTGGTGGTGGTGGAGATCGAGCAGGACGGGCTGGTCGGGCGCGGCGAATGCGAGGCGGCCGACAAGGTCGACGCGAGCTGCGACTCGCCGCTGGTGCACATCGAGGCGGCCCGCCAGGCGATCGAGAACGGCGTCGACCGCGCGCGCCTGCTCGAGCTCATGCCGCCGGGGTGCGGGCGCAACGCGATCGACTGCGCGTTGCTGGAGCTGGAGATGAAACGCGCGGGCCTGTCAGTGTGGGACGTGTTCGCGGGCGACGCGCCGACGTTCGAGATCACCACCGTGTTCACCATTTCGCTGGGCACGCCGGAGAAGATGGCCGCCAGCGCGCGCGCCAACGCCCACCGGCCCATCCTCAAGCTCAAGATCGGCAGCCGCGAGGGCGACCTCGAGCGGGTGGCCGCGGTGCGGGAGGCCGCGCCGAGGGCACGCATCTCGGTCGATGCCAACACCTCCTGGACGCGCGCGCAGCTGCTCGATCTCATGCCGAGGCTCGCCGAGCTCGACGTGGAGCTCATCGAGCAGCCGTTCCCGGCCGGCTGCGAGAGCTGGCTCGACCGCATCGAGCGGGTGCTGCCGATCGCCGCCGACGAATCCTGTCACGACCGCCGCTCGCTGCCGGCGCTGGCCGGGCGCTTCGACTACGTCAACATCAAGCTCGACAAGACCGGCGGGGTGACCGAAGCGCTGCTGCTGGTCGAGGCCGCGAAAGCGCAGGGCTTCCGGATCATGGTCGGCTGCAATGTGGGCACGTCGCTCGCGATGTGTCCGGCGCTGATCATCGCGCGCATGGCGGCGTTCGTGGACCTCGACGGGCCGCTGCTGCTCTCCCGCGACCGCGAGCCGGCCCTGGCCTACGACGGCAGCACGATCCGCTTCTCCCGCCCCGCACCCTGGGGCTGAGCCGGGCGCGCCCGGCCCCGTGCGCTCGGGCGCCCGCCGCGCTGAGCGGTTCGGGTGTGCCCGTCTGGACGCGGCCCGCCGGGGCTTGCAGAATGCGCTCTGCGCCCCCGCCTCTGGCACGGCGCGCCCGGTGCCTCCCGGCCCGGCAGGTCAAAAAACGACGCGGAGGAGAGCATGAGCAAGACACCCCCTTCAGTACTGGAAGCCCGCTTCGCGCGCCGGCGGTTCCTGGGCACCGCGCTTGCCGGCATGGGTGCCGCGGCGCTCGGCGCCGTGCCGCGGCTCGGTTTCGGCGCGACCAAGACCGTGCGCCTCGGCATGAACATCCCGATGACCGGCGACTACGCCCCCTGGGGGCTGCCGGGTCTCTACGGTTGCCAGATCGTCGCCGACAATCTCAACAAGGCGGGCGGCGTCGAGATCGGCGGCGATCGCTACACGATCGAGATGGTGGCCTACGACCACGGCTACGACACGGAGAAAGCCATCCAGGGCTTCAAGAAGCTGGCCCTGCAGGACGAGGTCAAGATGGTCATGATGCTCGGCGGCTCGACGGTGGCCTCGGTGCTGCCGTTCGCGATGCGCCGGCGAATGCTGACCAGCACCCTGCTGCCGAGCGACATCACGCCCGACACGCCCTACCTCGTCGCACCCTGCGAGTCGCACCCGCTCTACAACGTCACCGGCGTGGAGTGGCTGGCGAAGAACCACCCGGACGCGAAACGTGCGGTCATCATCACCACCAACGACATCGAGTACGGCAAGCAGTCCGCGGCGACCTACAAGGCGGCGTTCGAGGTGGAGGGCATCGAGACGGTGGACACCAACTTCCACGGCTTCGACGTGGCCGATTTCGCGCCCATCGTGAGCTCGCTGCTGGCGGCCAAGCCCGATGTGTTCTGCATGGCCACCGACGTCTACACCACGCCGATCGTGGAGCAACTGTTCCACCAGGGCTACAAGGGCAAGATCATCTCCTGCACGCTCGACGGCTACCAGGACGTGATCGCCAAGACCAGCAAGGCCTTCGTCGAGGGGCTGATCTACCAGTTCCCGGACTTCGACGACCCGGCGCTCGACCGCGCCGGCATCAATTTTCCCGACCCCGGCGGCTTCGACCGCGCTTTCAACCAGAAGCACGCGGGCGAGTGGTCGGCGGTGGCGTGGGAATACCCCTCGATCCTGCTCAACTGGGTGCAGGCCGCGCAGGCCGCCGGCAGCATCGAGCCGGTGGCGGTGACCGAGGCGATGAAAGCCGATCCCGCGCCGCCCCACACCTTCGGCCCCGGCAAGTGGTGGGGCGCCGAGTTGTGGGGGCTCAGCAACGCGGTGGTCGGCGACTGGCCGGTGGTGGTGCTGAAGGACGGCAAGGCGCGCATCCAGGAGTTCCGCAGCGTCCACGGCTGGCTGCAGAAGCACAACGACGTGCTGAAAAAGCACATGCGGGCGCTGGACCTGCGCACCGTCTGAGCGCTGCAGCCGCCCGGGCGGCGGGGGCACACCCCGCGCCCGGCGCTTCGTCTCGACCGCAACGACAGGCCCCGCCGCGCCGCGCGGCGGGGCCCGTGCCGGGAGCGCGTTGTTGGAACTGTTTCTCCAGTCGATCGTCAACAGCCTGATCCAGGGCGGTTTCTTCGCCTTGTGGGCGGTCGGCCTGGTGCTGGTGTTCGGCGTCATGGGGGTGGTGAACTTCGCCCACGGCGAGTTGGTCATGGTCGGCGCCTACTGCATCTGGCTGATGCACGCCCAGTACGAGACGCCCTACCTGGTGGCGCTGGTGCTGGCGGTGCTGGTGGTGATGCTGCTCGGGGTCGGCATGGAACGCTTCCTGTTCCGGCCCAAGCGCGAGGACGTGCTGGGCGGGCTGATCAATTCCATCGGCATGCTGTTCATCCTGCAGGTCGCCGCGCACGTGGTCGGCGGCACCGGGCCGGCCAAGCAGGTGGCGCCACCGTTCAGCGGCACGCTGGTGCTCGGCGAGTTGCTGCGCCTGCCCTATCAGCGGCTGTTCGCGCTCGCGGTGTCGGCGGCCGCGCTGCTGGTGCTGTTCTATTTCCTGACCCGCACCCGGCTCGGCTGGTCGTTGCGCGCGGTGGCGCTCGATCGTGAGGCGGCGGCGCTGCAGGGCATCAACATCAACCGCACCTCGATGATCGCGATCGGCGTCAGCGGCGCGCTCGCCGGGCTGGCCGGGGCGTTGATGGCGCCGATGACCAACATCTATCCGCACATGGGCCACAACGTCATCATCACCTCGTTCATCGTCACCATCGTCGGCGGCATCGGCAGCCTGTCGGGCGCGGTGCTGGCGGCGTTCCTGTACGCGTTCCTGCACACTTTCGTCACCGCGTACGTGAGCGGCACCGTGGCCACCATGAGCGGGTTGCTGATCATGGTGCTGGTGCTGATCGTGCGCCCGACCGGGCTGGTCGGCCAGCGCGTGAGCGAGTGATGAGCAGGCGGGCGCTGGTGCGCTCGGCCGCGATCGCGGCGCTGCTGGCCGCCCTGGTCGTGTTGCCGCATTTCCTGCAGTTCCACCACCAGGACTTCCTGATCTTCCTCGGCATCAACGTGCTGGTGGTGGTCAGCTACCGGCTCATGACCCTGACCGGCGAGTGGTCGCTGATCCACGTGGTGATGATGGGGGTCGGCGCCTATGCGAGCGCGCTGCTCGCCAAGCAACTCGGCGTCAGCTTCTGGCTCAGCATGCCGATGGCCGGGGTCGTGGCCGCGAGCGTGGCGGCGTTGCTGTCGTTCCCGCTGTTTCGCATGACCCAGTTCTATTTCCTGATCGGCTCGTTCGCGGTCGGCGAGGCGATCCGGCTGGCGTGGATCTACTTCGTGTTCCCGTTCGGCGGCTCGAGCGGCATCAACAACGTCCCGGTGCCCGAGCTCGGCGGGCTCGATTTCTTCGAACCGGTGACCTACTTCTACCTGGTGCTGGCGGTGGTGACGCTCAGCCTGGCGATCCTCTATCGCATCGAGAACTCGCGCATCGGCCTGACCCTGCTGGCGGTGCACTGGAAAGCGCCGCTCGCCGAATCGGTGGGCGTGGACACCTGGCGCTACCGCGCGCTCGCGTTCGTGGTGGCGTCGTTCTTCGTCGGCATCGCCGGCGCCCTCAAGGTCCACTACCTCGGTATCGTCACGCCCCACCAGTTCGGCGTCGGGGTGATGGTGTTCGTGCTGATCTGGGTGATCCTCGGCGGTTACAACACGTTCTTCGGGCCGGTCATCGGCGCCGTGGTGCTGTCGATCCTCGATGAGGCGATCCGACAGTTCAACGACGAATTGTCTGACATCGTTAACTTCGACTTCGCAGTGATGCGTCCCGCGATCTACGGCGTGTTGCTCATCGTGGTGATAATGGCCATGCCAAGAGGCCTCGAGAGTATCGCGCCCAATATTGCGACGTGGCTGCGCGAGCGGCGCGGGCGATAGCGGGACGCCGCGGCATGGCCCTGCTCGAAGTCCGCAACGTGGTCAAGCGCTTCAGCGGCCTCGTGGCACTGAACGACGTGAGCTTCTGCGTCGAGGCGGGCAGCATCCATGGCCTGATCGGGCCGAACGGCGCGGGCAAGAGCACGCTGTTCAAGAACATCGCCGGGTTCTATCAGCCTAACGCCGGCGACATCCTGTTCGACGGCGTCAGCCTGCGCGGCAGGAGTCCGCACGCCATCGCTGCGCTCGGCGTGGTGCGCACCTTCCAGGAGACGACCCTGTTCCAGGAACTCACGGTGCGCGAGAACGTGCTGATCGGTTGCCACCTGCGCGCGCGCAGCAACCTGTTCGCGGCACTGCTCGGCCTCGACCGCGCTCGCCAGGGCGCGGCCGCCGGGCGCACCGCGGAGATCCTCGCCTTCATGGACCTCGCCGACCGCGCGGAGCAGCCGGCTGCGGAGTTGCCGCTCGGCTCGCAACGCGCGCTGGCGATCGCCATCGCGCTGGCCGCGGGGCCGCGGTTGCTGCTGATGGACGAGCCCTTCGCCGGCATGAACCCGGAGGAGACCCGGCACATGATGGACCTGACCCGCAAGGTGGTCGAGTCGGGCATCACGGTGGTGCTGGTCGAGCACGACATGAAGGCCGTGATGGGCCTGTGCGGCGTGCTCACGGTGCTCAACTTCGGCGGCGTGCTGGCCGAGGGCAGCCCCGAGGCCATTCGCAGCAACCCGCGCGTGATCGAAGCCTACCTCGGGGGCGCGGGCTGAGATGTTGCTGCGTCTGCGCGACGTCGAGGTCCACTACCAGAAGGTCGCGGCGCTGAAGGGCGTTTCGCTGGACGTCGGCGAGGGCGATTTCGTCACCCTGATCGGGTCCAACGGGGCCGGCAAGAGCACCACGCTCAGGACCATCTCCGGGCTCGAGCGACCGAGCGCCGGGGAGATCCACTACGACGGGCGGCGCATCGACGGCCTCTCGCCCGATCGCATCGTGCGGCTCGGTATCGCCCACGTGCCGGAGGGGCGGCGCGTGTTCAAGGGCCTCAGCGTGCGCGAGAACCTGCAGCTGGGCGCGTTCACGCGCACCGACACGGCCGCCATCGAGGCCGACCTCGAAACCGTGTACCGGCGTTTCCCGCGCCTCGTGGAACGCCGGCACCAGCAGGCCAGCACCATGAGCGGGGGCGAGCAGCAGATGCTCGCCATCGGGCGCGCGCTGATGTCGGCGCCGCGCGTGCTGCTGCTCGACGAGCCGTCGCTGGGGCTGGCGCCGGTGATCGTGCAGGAGATCGCGCAGCTGCTGCGCGAGATCAACGAGCGGGGTGTCTCGATCGTGCTGGTGGAGCAGAACGCGGAGCTGGCGCTGGAACTCGCGCGCCGCGGCTACGTGCTGGAGACCGGTAACATCGCCTTGCAGGGCGAGGCCGGCGGGCTGATGAACAACGAGCACGTGCGCCGCGCGTACCTGGGTATCTGAGCCGTGCGCCTGCGAGGATTTACCCGCCCCGGGCGCCCGCCGTATAGTTGCGCCGTGCGCCCGGCGATCCAGGTGCGCGCGGCTGGACAATCGCCCACGCCGGTCATCGTACCGGGCGCGGGCCAGAACATCTGACACCTTGCGGAGGACTCATGGCGAAACGCGTTGCAGTTATCGGGGCCGGGCCGAGCGGGCTGGCCCAGCTCAGGGCTTTCCAGTCGGCGAAGGAAAAAGGCGCGCAGGTGCCCGAGGTGGTGTGCTTCGAGCGCCAGAGCGACTGGGGCGGGCTGTGGAACTACACCTGGCGCACCGGCCTCGACGAGTACGGCGAACCGGTGCACTGCAGCATGTACCGCTATCTGTGGTCCAACGGGCCCAAGGAATGCCTGGAGTTCGCCGACTACACCTTCGAGGAGCATTTCGGCAAGCCCATCGCCTCCTACCCGCCGCGCGAAGTGCTGTTCGACTACATCCAGGGCCGGGTGAAGAAAGCCGGGGTGCGCGAGCAGTGCCGTTTCTCCACGCCGGTGCGCCACGTCGCCTACGACGAGGGCAGCGGGCGCTTCACGGTCACCGTCGAGGACCTGCCGAACAAGCACGAGTACAGCGAGGAATTCGACCACGTGGTGGTCGCCACCGGGCATTTCTCCACCCCGAACGTGCCGCAGTTCGAGGGCTTCGCGACCTTCAACGGGCGCATCCTGCATGCCCACGATTTCCGCGACGCCATGGAGTTCGCGGGCAAGGACATCCTGGTCGTCGGCAGCAGCTACTCGGCCGAGGACATCGGCTCGCAGTGCTGGAAATACGGCGCGAAATCCATCACTTCGTGTTACCGCACCTCGCCGATGGGGTTCCACTGGCCGGACAACTGGGAAGAGAAACCGTTGCTCGAGCGGGTCGAGAACAAGACCGCGCACTTCGCCGACGGCAGCAGCAAGGAGGTCGACGCGATCATCCTGTGCACCGGCTACCTGCACCACTTCCCGTTCCTGCCGGACGACCTGCGCCTGAAGACCACCAACCGCCTGTGGCCGCTGAATCTCTACCAGGGCGTGGTCTGGGAGGACAACCCGAAGCTCTTCTACATCGGCATGCAGGACCAGTTCTACACCTTCAACATGTTCGACGCGCAGGCCTGGTACGCGCGCGACGTCATCATGGGGCGTATCGCGTTGCCGTCGCTC
>JBFJWO010000034.1:0-16308 GCA_041623575.1 Gammaproteobacteria bacterium | reverse complement strand
CCACACGGTCTCGCTGGCCACCTTCGAGCGCACGTGGGCGCGCTCGCATCGCTGGGCGCTGGTTATCACACGCCCGGGCGAGCCGCCGCCGACGGCGGAGCACGACACCTGGCTGCGCACGGCGTTCGATCTCGAACAGACCGGGCAGCCGCGGGCGGCGCTCGAAGCCTACCGTGCGGCGACGACACGCTGGCCGCGGAGCGTCACGGCGCATCTCGCCTACGGCAACGCGGCCTATCACGAGCAGGACATGGCGACCGCGACTCGCGCGTTTCTCGACGCGGTGGGCCTCGCGCCCCGGCAGGCGTCGGCCTGGAACAACCTGGCCTGGGCCCTGCACGGGGCGGGTTGTGCGGCGCAGGCGGACGCAGCGCTCGTGTGCGCGACCACCATAGCGCCCGACGATGCGACGGTCCGGGCGTCGCGCGACGAACTGGCGAGGGAAACACCTGCGCGCGACGGCCGCGATTGCCCGGTCGTCGCCTGCCCCTGATCGACCCGCCGCGCAGCGGGAAACCGCGCCCTCCTCGCCGCCCGCGGTCACCACTTCCCCGTTACGCGACGCACGCCGGGTTACGGACTGGCCGCTAGCTAGTCCCGCAACAAGGGCGAGTACTCGACCCCCGCGGCATCCAGGTGCGCGCGCAGCCGCGCGGCCGCTTCGACGACGGCGTTGACGGGGCCACGCACGGACAACTCCACTTCGCCGCGGCGCTCGCTGCTCGGCAGGCTCGACACCTTGACGCCCGGGTAGTTCTCCAGCACCGCTTGCATGGCGCCGACCAGTTCGCTCTCCGGCGCCAGCGCGAGGTAGCTGTACTCGCGTTGCTCGACCGCGCGCGGCAGGTCCGCGTAGTGGGTGTCCATCACCCATTCGAGCATCGGCCAGGCCATGCGCGGAAAGCCCGGCACGAAGTGGTGGTCGCGCAGGCTGAAGCCGGGCACCTGGTTGACCGGATTGGGGATGAGGGTCGCGCCGCGCGGGAAGTCGACCATGCGCAGGCGTTGCGCGTTGAGGCCCGCGCCGAACTTGCTGCGCAGGATGGCCGCACCCTTGGAGTGCAGCTCCAGCGGCACGCCGAGGGCGGCCGCGGCGGCTTCGCGCGTGCAGTCGTCGGGGGTGGCGCCGATACCGCCGGTGCTGAGCACGATGTCGTCGCCGGCGAAGGTGTGACGAAACATCTCCAGCAGCACGGGGTGGTCGTCGCCCGCGATCCGTACCCACGACAGTTGCTGGCCGCGCACGCGCAGGATCTCGATCACCTGCTCGAGGTGGCGATCCCGGCGCTTGCCGTTCAGCAGTTCGTCGCCGACGATCACGAGGCCTAGGCGGCGCATGCGGCTGCTCCGCTGCCCGGTTGCAGGAACCACTCTGCATGCTCGACACCGGGCGGCAAACCGGCGAGTGCCCGACAGGCGACCGCGCGCGAAACGCGTCCCGCCGCGTAGTCTTCGACGACGCGGGTGAGCGCGGGCGAAGCGGCCAGCCGGCGCATCTGCGCGGCATCCGCGCGCCGGTCGATGGGTGCGTGCAGGGCCTCGAACAAGGCCGAGAGGTAGGCGTGCGGATCGTCCGCGAGCAGCGACTCGGGAAGTTCCGCCGCCCCGCGCGCGCGAACGCACAGGTCGTAGCGGCGATGGAAAGCCGCCCGCCGCGCCGGGTCGTCGCGCGCGGCCAGCCAACGGTGACGGGCGAGGACCGTGGCGAGAAACCCTTCGCGGCGCGCCGCGTCCGCCAGGCCGGTCTCCTCGATCGCGGGCAGCGCGGCCACCCGCGTGAGCAGCTCGGCGGCGTAGGCGCCCCGACCGTCGAAGGACGTCTCGCCGCCGGCGTGCCGTACGGGCACGGCGTGCACGCCGCAACTCGGCGAACGACTTTTGAAGAGATAACCGGCGAGGCGCGGGTAACGGCGTGCCAGCGAGCGCGCGTAGCGCGCCAGCGCATCGGTGACGTCGACCGACGGGTCGTCCGGCCGGCGCACGCGGACCGCGTCGCCGACCGCCGTGAGCGCGAGCGCCGGGCGCGGCACGCCGAGGCCGATGCCGACCTCCGGGCACACGGCCAGCCATTCGACCTGCCCGGCCGGCACCTCGCCCGCCCAGGCACACGCCTTGTGACGACCGTCGTATCGCACCCGTTCGCCCAGCAGGCAGGCGCTGATGCCGACCAGCGGGCGGTCTTCGCTCAAGACGCGCCGGCCTCTTGCCGCGTATCCCGGGGGGCTTCCTGCGCCGTCTCGCCCGGCAACGCCAGCACCCGCGCGATCACCTGCCCGAGCGCGCGCACGTGCGCCGCGCTGTCGTTGAGCGCCGGGATGTAGTGGAACGTCTCGCCACCCGCTTCGAGAAACAGGTCGCGGTTCTCCATCGCATTCTCCTCGAGCGTTTCGAGGCAGTCGGCGGCGAACCCCGGGCACACCAGCGCGACGCGCCGCACGCCCTCGCCGGGCAGTTTCTCGAGGGTCTTGTCGGTGTACGGCTGCAGCCACGGCTCGCGCCCGACGCGCGACTGGAAGCACACCTGCCACTGGCTGGCGTCGAGCGCCAGGCGCTCGACCACCGCCGCGGCCGTCGCCAGGCACTCGTTGGCGTACGGATCGCCGGCGGCGACGTAGCGCTGCGGGATGCCGTGAAAGGAGAACAGCAACCGCTCGCCCGTCTGCGCCGGTTCGCCGTGTTGCGCCCAGTGCTCGCGCACGCTGGCGGCGATGGCATCGAGGTAGGTGGGTTCCTCCCAGTAGCGCGCGACGAAGCGAAGCTCCGGCACCCGCCGCGCACCCGTGAAGTACTCCGCGATCGCATCGAAGACCGAGGCGGTCGTGGTGGCCGAGTACTGCGGGTAGAGCGGCAGCACCAGCAAGCGGGCGAGGCCGCGCGCGCGCATTGCGTCGAGCACGGCGGGGATCGAGGGATTGCCGTAGCGCATGGCGAGTTCGACCTCCACCGCGCCGCCGGCCAGTGCCTGCGCCAGGCGCGCCTGCAGGCCGCGGGAGTAGACGAGCAGCGGCGAGCCTTCTTCGGTCCAGACACGCGCGTACGCCCGCGCGGAGCGCGCAGGGCGAATGCGCAGGATGACGCCGTACAGGATCGGCAACCACAGCCAGCGCGGCATCTCGACGACGCGCGGGTCGGCCAGGAACTCGGCGAGGTAGCGGCGCACCGCGGCGGTCTCCGGAGCATCCGGGGTGCCGAGGTTGACCAGCAGCACGCCGGTGCGCTCGGCGGCGGCATCGGCTTCGGCGCGATAGCGGCACACGGCGCGGGCTCAGGCGACCACGATGGTGTCGCGGCCCTGGCGCTTGGCGTCGTAGAGCGCGCGATCGACCCGCTCGAGCAGCGCCCGCGAGTTCTCGCGCCCCTGCATGCTGGTCACGCCGACGGAGACCGTCACGCTCGGCAACGGCTGGTCATGGCGCACCGGGTTGCGACGCAGCGTG
The DNA here is from genome assembly GCA_041623575.1 of Gammaproteobacteria bacterium. Classification (GTDB taxonomy): domain Bacteria; phylum Pseudomonadota; class Gammaproteobacteria; order JAHELT01; family JAHELT01; genus JAHELT01. Next base: position 12,871 of record JBFJWO010000034.1, on the reverse strand, counting down.
TCGGCCAGGCGCTCGGCCACGCGCCGCGCCTGCGCGGCCTCGGCGTTCGGCAACAGCACCAGGAACTCCTCGCCGCCGAATCGCACCGCCATGTCCTCGTCGCGCACCGTGCGGCGCACGGCCGCGGCCACTTCCTTCAGTACCTCGTCGCCGGCCAGGTGGCCGTGCTCGTCGTTGAAGCGCTTGAAGTGATCGATGTCCACCATCAGCACCGAGAACGGCTGCTCCTGGCTCAGGCAGCGGGTCATCTCCAGCGCCAGCGCGTCGTTCAGCCAGCGCCGGTTGTACAACCCGGTCAGGGCGTCGATGGTGGCGTGGAACTCGAACTCGCGCTGCAGCTGCATGGTGCGGTCGACCACACTGTTGATGCTGCGGATGCGCTCGGAGAGCAGGATCAGCAGGTTGCGGCCGAACGCGTAGGAGGCGTGCACCATGAGCCAGACCAGGGTCTCGTCGAGTTCGAGCAGCCGGCAGGGCGTCTCGGCGATCGCGGTCGCCGAGGCCTTGCGCTTGTCGAGCACCGACAGCTCGCCCACCGTCTCGCCCGGTTTGAGGGTGGCGATGGGCGGTGCCTGCGGGTCGAGGTGGATGGCGAGGTGCCCCTCGAGGATGACGAACAGGCTCGAATTCTCGTGCCCGCGCTCGAGCAGCACCTGGCCCGGCGCCAGCACCGAGAGGGTGCAGTCCGGGAGCAGCTTGCGCACGGATTCCATGTCCACGCGGTCGAACAGACGCAGGCCGCGAAGCTCCTCCCAGTCGGGCCCGTCCGCGGGCGCCGGTGGCGTTTTCTGCATGAATTCAAGCTCTTCCGAATCGCGGCGCGGGTCCCTGGGTCGTCGAATTATGCACAATTTCCCGGCGCGGCCCGCACCGCACCGGCAACTTATGTAAAGTTTCGCGACAAATGCCTAAAAAAATCCCTGTAATTTATTGTTTTCCCAGACAATTCATTTGTTGGTCACGAATTAACCATTTTGTCGTGCGACTCGTGATTTCGACCCTCGCAAGACCGCACTACCCAGATTACCCACAGACTTACCCACAGGTTGTGTGGATAACCGGATTTCCTTGCGGCCAGACAACGACTTAGCAATCGTCGCGTGCGCCGCGGCGGCCGGGAAGCTAAATTAGCCGCCATGGTAACCGCTGACGACCCGGGTCGGGGACCCTACCTTCGGGTCGCCGTGCCCGCCCCCCTTTCGCAACTGTTCGACTACTCCCTGCCCCCGGCCTGCGACGCCGCGCAGGCGCTGCCGGGCATGCGCGTGCTGGTGCCTTTCGGGCGCAGCCGCAAGGTCGGCGTGGTGGTCGAAGTGAGCGACCGCACGGCGCTCGCCCGCCAGCGCATCCGGCCCGCGCTGCAGTTGCTGGACAGCGCGCCGGTGCTCGGGACCGACATCCTGACCCTGGCCCGCTGGGCGGCGGACTACTACGTGCACCCGCTCGGCGAAGTACTGAGCGGCATACTGCCACCCCCGGCGCGCCGCGCCAAGCAACTCCCCGCCGCCTACCCCGTGCGCTGGCGCCTGCGCGACGAGCATCTGCGCCCGGCAGCGCGTGCCCGCGTGCAGTTCGCGCTCGCCGAATTGCTGGCCGACGCGCCGCACGGGCTGGGCGAGGCGGAAATTGCCGCCAGCGCCATCGGCCGCGAAGCCGCCGGCTGGCGGCGGGCACTCGCGGCGATGCGCGAACGCGGCCTGGTCGAGGCGAGCACCGCGCCGCCAGCGCCTGGCGACCCGACCGGCGACGACGGCGAGGGGCCGCCGCTGCACGACGAGCAGTCCGCGGCGCTCGACGAGTTGCTCGCCGCGCTGGACGGGTTCGGCACCTTCGTGCTGGACGGCGTGACCGGCAGCGGCAAGACCGAAGTCTACCTGTGCGCCATCGCAGAGGTGTTGCGCCGCGGGCGCCAGGCACTGCTGCTGGTGCCGGAGATCGGGCTCACGCCGCAACTGGTCAACCGCGTGCGCCAGCGCTTCGGCGCGCCGCTCGCGGTGCTGCACAGCGCACTCGGCGACGGGGACCGCTACCGCGTGTGGTGTGCGGCCCGCGACGGGCACGCGCGCATCGTGCTCGGTACGCGCTCGGCGGTGTTCACCCCGTTGCCCGAGCCCGGGCTGATCGTGGTCGACGAGGAGCACGACAGCTCGCTCAAGCAGCAGGACGGGTTTCGCTACCATGCACGCGACGTCGCGGTCATGCGCGCCAAGCTCGCCGGCCTGCCGGTGGTGCTCGGCTCGGCGACGCCGTCGCTGGAGACGCTGGCGAACGCGGCCCGCCTGCGCTACCGGCGCCTGCGCCTCACCCGGCGCGCCGGCGGTGCGAGCTTCCCGACGCTGAAGCTGGTGGACCTGCGTCGCCGCGGGCTGTCCGAAGGCCTTTCCGAGCCGCTGCTCGAAGCGCTCGACACCCACCTCGGCAACGGCGCGCAGACGCTGGTCTTCATCAACCGTCGCGGCTTCGCGCCGACCCTGCTCTGTCACGACTGTGGCTGGGTCGCCGAGTGCCGGCGTTGCGATGCGCGCCAGACCGTGCACCGCAAGCTCGGCCGGCTGGAATGCCACCACTGCGGCAGCGGCGCGCCCCTGCCCGCGCAGTGTCCCGAGTGCGGCAGCGAGGAACTGCGCCCGCTCGGCGCCGGCACCCAACGCGTCGAACAGGCGCTCGCGGCCCGCTTTCCCGACATCCCGGTGCTGCGGATCGACCGCGATTCGACCCGCGGGCGCGAGCGCCTCGACACGCTGCTGGCGCGCATCGACGACGGCAGCCCCTGCGTGCTCGTCGGCACCCAGATGCTGGCCAAGGGCCATCACTTTCCGCACGTGACCCTGGCCGGCATCGTCAACGCCGACAGCGGGCTCTACTCGGTGGACTTCCGTGCCCCCGAGCACCTGGCGCAACTGGTCGTGCAGGTCGCCGGTCGGGCCGGGCGCGCCGAGCGCCCGGGCGAGGTGCTCATCCAGACCCACAACCCCGAGCACCCGCTGCTGCAATTGCTGATCCAGCGCGGCTACGAGGGCTTCGCCGAGGCGGCGCTGGTCGAACGCGAGCACACGCAGCTGCCGCCGTTCCGGCGCATGGCGCTGCTGCGGGCCGAGGCCAGCGACGAGTCCCGGCCGCACGCTTTCCTGCAACGACTGTGCGAGCGCCATGGCGAGGCCGCACGCGGCGCCGGCGTCGAGCTGCTGGGCCCGGCGCCGGCACCGATGGGGCGGCGGGCCGGGCGTTTCCGGGCCCAGGTGCTGTTGCTGAGCGAGGGCCGCACTGCCCTGCACGGCCTGTGCGAGCGGGTACGGGGCGATCTCGAGAGCTCGCCCGCCAGCCGCCGCGTGCGCTGGTCGCTGGACGTCGACCCGACGGATACCTATTGAGTCGCGCCACCCGGTGCCGGCGCCGGTTCGTTTCGCCCCACTGACGCCACCGTTGCCTTTCCGCTAGAATCCGCGCCTTGCAAACGCCCGCCGCACGGCGGGCCACCCGGTCCGACGAAACCCAGTGTCACTAGAGAACGAACTACCCGGCCTGCTGGCGGCAGCCGTGGCGCGACTGGCCGACGAGGGGCGCCTGCCCGACGCCGGCACGCCGGCTATCCGCCTGACCCGCCCGAAAGACCCCGCGCACGGCGATTTCTCCACCAACCTCGCGCTCGCGCTGGCCAAGGCGGCCGGCTGCCCGCCGCGCGAGCTGGCCGCCGCGCTGCTCGAGGCGCTGGCGCCGCATCCCGCGCTCGCGCGCGCCGAGGTGGCCGGCCCCGGGTTCCTGAACTTCTTCGCCGCCGAGGACGCGCGCTTCGCGGTCCTCGGCGAGATCCTGCAGGCCGGCGAACGTTTCGGGCGCAACGAGCGGGGCGCCGGCACGCGGGTGCAGGTCGAGTTCGTCTCGGCCAACCCCACCGGCCCGTTGCATGTCGGGCACGGCCGCGGTGCAGCCTACGGGGCGACCATCGCCAACCTGCTCGACGCCTGCGGCTTCGACGTGCAGCGCGAGTATTACGTCAACGACGCCGGGCGGCAGATGGACATCCTCACCGCCAGCGTGTGGCTGCGCTACCTCGAGCTTGCGGGCGAGACGGTGCCGTTCCCGAGCAACGGCTACCGCGGCGACTACGTGTGGGACATCGCCGCGACGCTGCACCGCACGCGCGGCGACGCGTTGCGCCACCCGGCGAGCGAGGTGTTCGAGGGCCTGCCGGCGGACGCGCGCGCTGACGGCACGGGCGACAAGGAGGCGCACGTCGATGCGCTGATCCAACGCGCCCGCGAACGCCTGGGCGAGAGCTACGCGGAGGTCTTCGACCTCGCGCTCGAAACCATCCGCGACGACATCCGCGACGACCTCGCGGGCTTCGGCGTGCACTACGACGAGTGGTTCAGCGAACGCTCGCTCGAGACCAACGGCGATCTGCGGCGCGCCATCGAAACCTTGCGCGAAGGCGGCCACCTCTACCAGCGCGACGGCGCCGAGTGGTTTCGCTCGAGCGCGTTCGGCGACGAGAAAGACCGGGTGGTGGTGCGCGACAACGGCCAGAGCACCTACTTCGCCTCGGACATCGCCTACGTCGCCAACAAGCTCGCCCGCGGCTTCGAACGGGTGATCTACGTCTGGGGCGCGGACCACCACGGCTACGTGCCGCGCATGAAAGCCGTCGCGCAGGCGCTGGGCGCCGACCCTGCGCGGCTGGACTTCCTGCTGGTGCAGTTCGCGATCCTCTACCGCGGTGCCGAGAAGGTACCGATGTCGACCCGCGCCGGCGAGTTCGTCACCCTGCGCGAGCTGCGCAAGGAAGTCGGCTCGGACGCTGCGCGATTCTTCTACGTGATGCGCCGCTGCGAGCAGCACCTCGATTTCGATCTCGACCTCGCCAAGTCGCAGAAGAACGACAACCCGATGTACTACGTGCAATACGCGCACGCGCGGGTGTGCAGCGTGCTGCGCGAGTGCGAGCAAAAAGGGTTCGCGCTGGACAACGAGGCCGGGCTCGCCAACGTCGCGAGGCTCGACACCGAACACGAGAGCGCGCTGCTCACCGTGCTGCACCGCTACGCCGAAGTGGTCGACACGGCCGCCGCACGGTGCGAGCCGCACCAGCTCACCAACTACCTGCGCGAGCTCGCCACGGCCTTTCACACCTACTACAACGCGCACCGCTTCCTGCTCGAGGACGCGGCGTTGCGTGACGCGCGACTGGTGCTGGCGCAGGCCGTGCGCCAGGTGATCGCCAACGGGCTCGGCCTGCTCGGTGTCAGCGCGCCGCAGGAGATGTGAGCGTGCAGGCCGTGCGCCGTCGCGAGCAGGTCAGCGGCCAGGCGGTGCCGGGCTGGGGCATGTTGCTGATCGGCCTGGTCATCGGGCTGTTCGTCGCCTTCCTGGTCTACCTCGACCGCCTCGACGTGGCGCCGCCCGGCGAGGGGAGCAGCGAAGCGCAGGCGGCCGGGCCCAGCGTGAAGCCGCGTTTCGAGTTCTACAGCATCCTGCCCGAGCTCGAAGTGGTGATTCCCGACATCCTCGACAGCGGCGGGCGAGAGACGCCCGCGGCGAGCAGCGCAACGCCTGGCGAGGAAGCGCCGGTGTACTTCCTGCAGGCCGGCTCGTTCAAGCGCAACGAGGAGGCCGATCGCATGAAAGCCAACCTGGCGCTGCTCGGCCTGCAGGTGGTGGTGCAGTCGGTCACCGTCAACGACACCCGCTGGCACCGCGTGCGCGTCGGGCCGCTCACCTCGCAGCAGGCCTTGCGCGAGGCGCGCGGGCGCCTGCGCGAGAACGACATCGACTTCATGGTGCTGAAGACCGGCGGCTGATGCCGGACGCGGGCACGTCCGCCCGTCCAGGGCAGCACCGCACGCGCACAATTGCGGGAGGCGCGCACAGGCTACGCCGGATTTGTGGGCGTGCTCACCGCGGCGCGCGGCGCTCGCGGCTAGGCTCGATCCAGGTCCCGTCGGCGAGGATGAGATGCTGCGAACACTCCTGAAGCTGGTGCCGCTGCTGGCGCTGGCGGCCAGCGCTCCGGCGCTCGCCCAGAACCCCTACAACGTGCGTGAGCGCGTGGTGTACGTCTCGGAGGGGCAAACGCTCGACGAGCTGGTGCGCGCGCTGTTCCCCGACCAGCGCCGCTACTGGCCGGACATCGTCGAGGCGTTCGGCAACTTGAACCCTGAGGCGCGGCGCCCCCAGCTGCCCGCCGGGGTGCGCCTGCAAGTGCCCGACGCGCTGCGGCGCGTCGCCGTCGTCAGCGAGCTCTCCGGCGAGGCGCGGGCCAGCAGTTTCCTGCGCGCCCCGCGTTCGCTGCGCGCGGGCGACGAGATCTACCTCGCCGAGCGCGTGGTCACCGCCCCCGGCAGCCACCTGCGCCTGAGCGCCGTCGACGACGCGCAACTGCTGCTGCGCCCGGAGTCGGACCTGCGCATCGTCGAGTACGCCTTTCGCGAGGGCGCGCGCGACAACAGCAGCTTCATGCAACTGGTACGCGGTGGCCTGCGCGCGATCACCGGGCGCATCGGGCGCGACACCCCGCAGCGCTACCGGGTCGCGACCCGGCTGGTGACGATCGGCGTGCGCGGCACGGACTACGGCGTGCGCGTGTGCGGCAAGGGCGAGTGCCCGGTGGTGGCAGGGCTGGACGTCAAGGCCGCCCCCGGCGTGTACGTCGCGGTGCTCGAGGGCGAGGTCGAGTTGCGCAACCAGGCCACCCGCCAGCGCATCGGGCGCGGCGACTACTACTACGTGGCCGCGCGCGACCGCCCCGGGCTGAAGCTCTACGAGCAACCCCGCCTGGTGTTCTCGGAGCAGGAGATGGCGGGGCTGCGGGAGAGCGCACCGCAGCCGGCGCGCCGGGCGTTGAGTGCCGGGCCGCTGCTGGTGCTGCTGCTGGCCGGCGTCGCGTGGCGGCGCCGGCGCTTCAGCTGAGCCCGAACTGGGCCAGCATGGCGTCGAGCTGGCTGTCGGCAGTGGCCACGGCGGCTGCGATCTCCGGCTCGCCGATTCCCAGTCGCTCCAGCGCCCGCAGGTCGCTTTCCGGCACGGGCTGGAAGGTGTCGCCCGCGACGTCGGCCAGGCGGCTGCACAGGTCGGCCAGCGCCACGACCTCGGTCTCGACAGGATACTCCGATGCCGCCTCCGGGCGATGGTGGCAGCGCACGGGCTCGACGATGCTCACGGGCAGGCGCCAGGCCTGCAGCAAGGCGCCGCCCGCCTCGCCGTGGTCGAAGCCGAGCACCTCGCGCTCGACGGCGTAGACCTGCCGGCCCTCGGCCCCGGAGCGGTTCAGCACGTGGTGCATGTGCGAGGGCGCGCGCAGGTACATCAGCAGCCGGCCGATGTCGTGCAGCAGGCCGGCGACGTAGAAGCGGGCGTCGTTCGGCTCGCCGATGGTGGTGGCGATGGAGCGCGAGACCAGGCCGACGTGCATGCTGTGGCGCCAGAAGCTCTGCATGTTGACCCGATCGAACGGCAACTGGCTGAACAGCCGGACCACCGTGGTGGCCAGCACCAGGTCGCGCAGCTGGCGCGTGCCGATGCTCACCAGCGCACGCGCGATGGACTCGACCTTCGAGGGAAAACCGTAGAACGCGCTGTTCGCCATGCGCAGCAACCGCGCGCTCAGGTCGGGGTCGGAGGCGATGATGTCGCCGATCTCCTCGAGCGAGGCCGCGGTGCGCGTGATGGCGTCCTCGAGGCGGTAGTAGACCTCGGGCGGCGAAGCGAGCTGGGTGACGCCGTCGACCAGCCGCGGCAGGTCCAGCGGCGCCAGGGCCGGGTCGGGCGTGTTGCTCATCGCAGCCTCCACGGTCCGCCACGCTCCGGCGCCCGTGCGCCCGCCCGCCGGGTAAACTCGATCGCTCCCTGTGCCACCGCCAGTCGATCCTCGCTCGACGACGAACGCTTCGCCGTGACACGGTATCGGCCGCCGCACCGGCGAGCTTGAACGCCGCGCGCACGCAGCGTTGAACCGCGACGCTCGCTTCGCGCAAAATCAACGCCATTCGCAAATCGACGGAGCAGGACATGGCGGACGCGGCGCGGGTGGCGGTGGTCACCGGGGGTAACCGGGGAATGGGGCTCGAGACCGTGCGCCAGCTGGCGAAGCTCGGGATCGAGGTGATGCTCACCAGCCGCGACCCCGAGGCCGGCGCGGCCGCGGTCACCGATCTCGCCGAGAGCGGCCTCAGCGCCAGCGTGCAGCCGCTGGACGTGACCGACCAGGGGCAGATCGAGGCGCTGGTCGAACGCATCGCCCGCCAGTTCGGGCGCCTCGACATCCTGGTCAACAACGCCGGCATCCTGCCCGACAGCCGCGGGCACGACGGGCACCGGGCAAGCGTGCTGGTCACGCCGATGGAGCTCATGCGCTCGGCCTACGAGACCAACACGCTCGGGCCGATGCGGCTGTGCCAGGCGCTGGTGCCGCTGATGCGCAAGAACGGCTACGGGCGCATCGTCAACGTCTCCTCCGCGATGGGCCAGCTGAGCGAGATGGGCGGCGAGTTCCCGGGCTACCGGCTGTCGAAAGCGGCGCTCAACGCGCTGACCCGTATCCTCGCGGCGGAACTCGCCGGCACCGACATCAAGGTCAACGCGGCGTGCCCGGGCTGGGTGCGCACCGACATGGGCGGCGCCGACGCCACCCGCTCGCTGGCCGAAGGCGTGGACACCACGGTGTGGCTGGCGACCGTGACCGGCGAGGACGCGCCGAACGGCGGATTCTTCCGCGACCGGGAACCGATCCCCTGGTAGTGCCGCCGCCAGCGGCCGGCGGCGAGGCCGCGCCCGAGGCCGCCGCGTTCGACGCCGCGGCGCTCACCGCTGCGATCGACGAGTGCGCCTGCGCCGCGCACCCGGCGCTGACGCGCCAGCTCGCCAACGTCGCGCGGCGCGTGGCCGCGGGGCAACCCTTCGACCGCTCGCTGGCGCGCCTGCACGAGGCGATCGAACAATCGCGCGAACGGGTCGAGGAACGCCGCGCCGCCCTGCCGCGCCCGGCGCTCGACGCCGATCTGCCGGTGGTCGCCGCCCGCGAGGAGATCGCGGCCGCCATCGAGGGTAACCAGGTGATCGTCCTGTGCGGCGACACGGGCTCGGGCAAGACCACCCAGCTGCCGCAGATCTGCCTGGCGCTGGGGCGCGGGGCGCGCGGCCTGATCGGGCACACGCAGCCGCGCCGGGTGGCCGCCCGCAGCGTCAGCCAGCGCATCGGCGAGGAGCTGGGTCGGCCGTCGGCCGTGGGCTACAAGATCCGCTTCACCGACACGCTCGGCCCCGACGCCTGCGTCAAGCTGATGACCGACGGCATCGCGCTGGCCGAGCTCGGGCGCGACCCGGAGCTCAGGCAGTACGACACCCTGATCGTCGACGAGGCCCACGAGCGCAGCCTCAACATCGATTTCCTGCTCGGTTACCTGCACCGCCTGCTGCCGCGCCGCCCCGACCTCAAGCTCATCATCACCTCGGCGACCATCGACCCCGAGCGCTTCGCCCGGCACTTCGACGGCGCGCCCGTGGTCCGCGTCGGCGGGCGCACCTGGCCGGTCGACATCCGCTACCGCGACCCGGACCCGGACGACGAGGCCGGCGACCTCGCCGAGGAGATCGGCGCCGCCATCGCCGGGCTGTGGCGCGAGGGGCCGGGCGACGCGCTGGTGTTCCTGCCCACCGAGCGCGACATCCGGGAGTGCGCTACGGCGCTCGGCAAGCGTTTCGACGACGTCGACATCCTGCCGTTGTTCGGCCGCCAGGGCGCCGCCGAGCAGCAGCGCATTTTCGCGCCGGGCAAGCGCCGGCGCATCGTGCTCGCGACCAACGTCGCCGAGACCTCGCTCACCGTGCCCGGCATCACCTACGTCGTCGACACCGGCACCGCGCGCATCTCGCGCTACAGCGTGCACAGCAAGGTGCAACGCCTGCCCATCGAGAAGATCTCGCAGGCCTCCGCCACGCAGCGCGCGGGCCGCTGCGGGCGGCTCGGGCCCGGCATCTGCGTGCGCCTCTACGAGCAGGCGGACTTCGAGGCGCGCGCGGAGTTCACCGAGCCCGAGATCCTGCGCACCAACCTCGCCTCGGTGATCCTGCAGATGCGCGCGACGGGCCTCGGCGAGATCGAGGACTTCCCGTTCATCGACCCGCCCGAGCAGCGCTACGTCAACGACGGCTACCGCCTGCTGCAGGAACTCGGCGCGCTCGACGAGGAGCAGCGCATCACCGGCCTCGGCCGGCGCCTGGCACGCCTGCCGCTCGACCCGCGTCTCGGCCGGGTGCTGCTCGAGAGCGAGCGCTTCGGCTGCACGCGCGAGGCGTTGATCGTGGTCGCCGCGCTCGCCACCCAGGACCCGCGCGAGCGGCCGCTCGAGCACGCCCAGGCCGCGGACGAAGCGCACGCGGCCTTCGCCGACGCGCGCTCGGACTTCGTCGCCCTCCTGAACCTGTGGAACACGGTGACCGAGCAGCGGCGCAAGTTGTCGGGCAACCGCCTGCGGCGCTGGTGCCGCGAGAACTTCCTCGCCTTCATGCGCCTGCGCGAGTGGCAGGACGTGCATGCCCAGCTGCGCGAGCTGGCCGCCGAACTCGGCGTGCGGGCGAGCAAGGCACCGGGCGAGCGCACGCCGGAGGCCGAGTACGCGGCATTGCATAAGGCGATCCTGAGCGGCTTTCCGACGCTGGTCGCGCACCGCGACGAGAACCGTTACTACGGCGCGCGCAACCGGCGCATGCTGATCTTCCCCGGCTCGGGGCTCGCCAGGCGCAAGCCGAAGTGGATCGTCGCCGCCGAGATCACCGAGACCGCGCGCGTCTATGCGCGCACCGTGGCGCAGGTCGAGCCCGCCTGGATCGAGCAGATCGCCGCGCATCTGCTCAAGCGCAGCTACGGCGACCCGCACTGGGACGCGAAGCGCGAGCGCGTGATCGCCACCGAGCAGGTCTCGCTCTACGGGCTGGTGCTGCACGCCGGGCGGCGCGCGAACTACGCGAAAGTCGACCCGGTTGCCGCGCGCGAGCTGTTCATCGCGCACGCGCTGGTGCGTGGCGAGCTCGCCAAGCGCCCGCCGTTCCTCGAACGCAACCTCGCCATCGCCGCCGAGGTGCACGAGCTGGAAGAGAAATCGCGCCGGCGCGACATCCTCGTCGAGGAGAGCGAGCGCGCCGGGTTCTACGCCGAGCGCGTGCCGGCCGACGTCAACGACGCACCCTCGCTCAAGCGCTGGCTGAAGACGCTCGACGCGAAAGCGCTGGACGACCTCGTCTGGTCACGCGAGCAGTTGCTGCGAGGTAGCGAGGAGGACATCGCCGAGCAGTTCCCCTCGCACTGGCCGATCGCCGGCAACCGGCTGCCGCTCGTCTACGAGTTCACCCCGGGCAGCCCGCGCGACGGCGTGACCCTGCGCGTGCCGGTAGCGCTGCTGCAGGCGCTCGACCCGGACGCCTGCGAGTGGCTGGTGCCCGGGCTGCGCCTGGAGAAGCTCACCGCGCTGATCAAGGGGCTGCCGAAAGCACTGCGCAAGAACTACGTACCGGCACCCGACTTCGCCGCCGCTTGCCTCGAAGCGCTCGCGCCCAAGGGCGAGTTGCTCGGCGCCTTGAGCGATCAGCTCGAACGCATGACGGGCGTCGCCCTGCCGGTCTCGGCGTTGCGCGAGGTGCGCCTGGAGCCGCACCTGGAGATGCGCTTCGAGGTGCTCGGCACCGACGGCGAGTTGCTCGACAGCGGTCGGGACCTGCGCGCGCTTCAGGACCGCTGGGCGGAGGAAGCCGAGCAGAGCATCACCGTCGACGACCTCGAACGCCGCGATCTCAGGCGCTGGGACTTCGGCACGCTGCCCGAGCACCTCGACCTCGAGCGCAACGGTATGACGGTGCGCGTGTTCCCCGCGCTCTCGGCGGAGCCCGACGGCGTGGCGCTGCGCTGCTTCGCGAGCCCCGAGGCCGCGGCCGAAGCGTTGCATGCGGGCCTGCGAGAGCTCGTCAAGCGCGTGCTGCACGCCGAGATCCGCAACCTCAGGCGCAACGTGCCACGGCTCGACGACCTGTGTCTGCTCTACGTCCGCGTCGGCCCGTGCGAGGAGCTGCGCGAGGACCTGCTCGATGCGGCAATCGAGGTCGCGGTGCTCGAAGGTGCGCCGACGCCGCGCGACGAGCCGGCCTTCGACGCGCTCGTCGAGCAGGGGCGAGCGCGACTCGCCGGCGCACTCAACGACCTCGCCGCGGAAACGCTCGCGGTGCTCGAGCTGCACCACGAGTTATCGAACCGCCTGACCGGCGAGCTGCCGCTGTCCTGCGTCGAGACCGCGCGCGACATCGCCGATCAGCTCGCCCACCTGGTGTTCCCGGGCTTCGTCTGCGACACGCCACGCGAGCGCTTCCGCGCGCTGCCGCGCTACATCAACGCCGCGCTGCGACGCCTGGAGGGTGCCGCGCACAACCCCGAACGCGACCGGCTGCGCCGCGCCGAGGTCGAGCCCCTGTGGGAGCAGGTCAAGCGCCTGCGCGAGAAACACCACGGCCGCGAGGACGTCGAGCGGCTGCGCTGGCGAACCGAGGAGCTGCGCGTCGCGACCTACGCCCAGCAACTCGGCACCGACGAGAAGGTCTCGGTGGCGCGGCTGGAGAAGGAGATCGGCAACGCAGACCGGTGAGCGCAGCTTGCGCTCGGACGATTTCGCTGACGCACTGTTCCAGGTCTGCGCGACCGCAGGGCAGCGGATTCGATTAGAGTGGCAGCAGTCATGGCCAGTGACTTGCGGGGAGTTGGAATGTGCGCCTGTCGACGAGCGAAACCACAGATCGAGGTGAGTCCGGGGGAATCCGGCCGGATCGTTCGCGAGTTGCAGGAGATGAGCCAGAACGACCTGGCGAAGGCCTCCGGTATCCCGCAGTCGACGAT
>JBFJWO010000033.1:0-16590 GCA_041623575.1 Gammaproteobacteria bacterium | reverse complement strand
ATCTGATCGCCCGCGTTGCTGCTCCACCCGCTTGCCTGGTTGGCCGCCCACACGCGCGCATCGCCGTCGCTCGGCCCGTGCGCGCCGGCATCGGATATGCACTCGACGCTGCGGCGCTTGGTGGTGCTGTTGGTCGTGAGGTTGCGCCAGGCGCCGCGGTGAAAGCGCGCGAGACGATCCTGGAAATAGCCCGTGCTCGAGAGCGCCGCGGCGGAAGCCTCACAGGTGTTGTAAGTCTCGTCGAACCAGCGCGAGGAGCCGCAACTCGACGGCGGGGAGGTCGTGGTCCAGTACACCCGGGTCGGGTCGAAGCAACCGGGGTAGGCGATCGCCGAGTCGTAGTCGGCCTGTGTCACCATCAGCGAACCCATGCTGCCCGAGGTGTCGATGATGACCAGCATGTTGGCCTTGGCGGCAGTGCCGCCGAGGTTGTTGCCGACATAGATCTCGGTATCGTCGGCGCTCAGCGGCAGCGCGAGGGAAAGGCCCAGCGCGAGGCCCAGCGTCGTTGCTCGAAGTCGGTTACTGGTCATTACTGGGCCCTACCAGACGATGCGGGTGGCCTCGCCACTTCTCAGGTTGTAGATGATGGTCGCGGGCAGCCCGTTTTGCAGACGCAGTTCGTCTACGCCCACCGGTACGCCGTTGGCCGAAAAACGCGTGCGCGGCGTGACAGGAAAGGTGTGCAGCTCGCACGTCTCGCATTGCCGTCCGCTGATACGCCCGGTCCGGTCCGCCGCCACCCGCACGTGGATGGCCAGCGCCTCGACCGCTTCCTCCACCGGGATGGGCGGTGCCGAGAAGCTCGCCCCGAAAGCCAGCGTCAGGGCGCAGGTCGTTGTCAAGAGAAGAGTTCGCATCAGTCGTTTGCTCCTGCTCACGCTACAGGCTCGGGGCGACGCGGTAGACGCCCTGCACCTGGGTGGATCGCGCCCCCGAATCCGGGTCGCTGCCGGTCGAGTCGATCTCGAAATGCACGCACGAGAAGTTGAAACTCGTGCCGCGGCAACCGGCGGCCGTGGTGCGCTCGACGAAGCTCACCGTCGCGTCGGCGTCGGGGTACTGCGGGTGATTGGTGGCGCCGAAGTGCTGTGCGCTGCGGATGTTGGTGTAGTCGATCGTGTCGATGGTCACGGCGATGACCGACTCCGCGACCTGGAAGGCCCGGTTCTTGTTCTGGTAGTTCGAGGCCAGGCGCAGCTGCATGGACGAGCTGTTCATGTTGGCCACGCCGAGCAGGCTCAGGGCGGCGAGAAAGATGAGCCCGATCACCAGCACCGCGCCGTGCTGACGGCTCGGGAGAGAAGTGCACACGTTCATATCGAAGACCTGTTACGTACCTTGAAGACGCTCGACAGGAGCTGGCGGCGATAACCGTCGTTGGGGGTGGTCACGACCCGGCTGCCCAGCTCATAGGTGGCGGAGGTGTTCAGGTGAGGCGTTCGCTGCTCGCCGCGCACCAGCAGCCAGACCTGTACGGTCAGGATCCGGTTCACCGCGATCGGGTCGCCCCAGTCGATCTCGGGGCTGTCGGGGTCGAGGTAGTAGTCGATGGCGTCGTCGCACTTCGGGTCGCACCGGTCCACACCGAGCTGCACCTGGAAGTCTTCGATGCCGGGCGCGATGAGCTCGTCGATCAGGTCCGGGCCGGCGGCGAGGCGAATCCGGCGCAATGCCGGTATACCGTCCCCGGGAAACTCGGTGTAGTTGGACACGTAGTAGGCGAACGCCTGCAGCGGGTGGTTGGTGGCGCTGAAGACGTCCGGGACGGCGCCGCCGCCGACGAACAGCTCACCGCGTACGGCCGAGCCGCGCAGGTACGTCGTCCCCGCCGACAGCAGCCCGTCGGCCACCGTGGCGATGCTGGCGTATCGCACCACCAGCACATCGGTGCCGTCGCGGTAGTCGGCGGATGCCCCGAGGCAGGTGGTGGCGTAGGGGTTGCTCCCATTGGTCGCGAAGAGCTTGTGGTTCAGGTCGATGTACCACCCCGGCGCGCAATCGCCGGCGATCGAGGCGAGTTCGCCACCGTCGCCGCGGCGTCCGTCCACGAACCCCGCGTGCGTCAGGCGTCCCCAGCTTCCGCTCATGAGAATGTCCTGGCCGAGCAGGTGCAGGCTGACGCGCGCATCCTCCAGCACGTCGGTCTTGGCGGACACCACTTCACTGGTCACCCGGCTGGACACGAACACGCTGCCGACGGCGGCCAGGATGATCAGCCCCATCACCAGCGAGACCATCAGCTCGGTCATGGAGAAGCCGGCGCAACGCCGGGCGGGCATCCGTATCGGGATTCTGGTCATCGTAGCGCCCGACACCGGATCAGAGTTGTTGCACGGTACGATAGGTGCGCACTTCGCCGCGTTCGCTCCAGCCGACCGTCACCGTAACCGTCGGCGGCGTGGTGGCGGTGGTCACGGAGATCGCGCCGCTCGGCTCCATGTTGGGAAACGCGGTGTCGAGCGAGCCCGCCCAGCGGTAGTAGTCGTCGGCCGCGATCTGCTGCGGGTTGCACGGTGTGGCCGGACCGCTCGGCGTCGCCGCGCAGCCGTGGTCGATGCCGCTCGACCCCGCCGGGTACTCGTAGCTGGTCGTACCGGTGTTGTCGAGGACGCCGACCGGGTTGGCGCGCATGCGGTCGACGATCTCCGCGGCCTTGTTGACTGCCACCACGCGCTGTGCGGCAGCATGCACCGAGCGCAGGGACTGTACCTGCAGGTTGGCGACCGCCAGCAGGCCGAAGGACAGTACGGTCATGGCGGCCAGCACTTCGAACATGCCGGCTCCACGGCAGCGGTGCCAGGCCCCGCCCGGGTGTTGCCCGGGTGCGAAGGCACGCCACCGTGCCCGGTTTGCTGGGGTGTCGCCGCAGCCCCGCCGCCGCGCCGCGCCAACCCGGTTTGCTCGCTGGAAATCGACCGTTCGAATCATTGTTCACCTGTCGTGATTCACCTGGCATGCCGTGTTTGCAAGAGCCTTACCGGATTCACGCGCGCCCTTGCGTCGGGTTGCGCGCGTGTGATCTGTGTCTCACGGCGGACCCCGTTTGGGCCGCGGGCGCGGCGGATAACCGGCTCGGGAGCGGTGCCGCGAGCATGCCGTCCCGGCGTGAGAAACTGTCGGCGAGTGTCGTTTCTTGCCCGTTGTTGCCGTCGTTGCTGCCGCGGATCGGCTCCGCCCCACCGCACCGTCGGCAACCGCAGCGAAAACTTGAGCGCCGCACTCGGCAGCCCGCCGCGCTGCCCCGCGACAGGCACGTCAAGGCCGTGCCACCGGCCACGGTGATGGCGAAGGGACCGACGGTAGGGGGCGCCCGGCCAGGGGAACGCGGGTTCGTGGCGGCGGCTACCGGACGCGACGCGCGCGCAGGCTGGAGATGTCCGATCGCCCGCGCTCCGCGCGGCGTCGGTCGTAGGTGGCGCTATCGTGCCAATCGGCGGGTTCGACGTTGTGTGACCACCCGCGGTGCGCTGGTCGAGCGGCAGGCGGCCGGCGCCCGGCGAGTCAATGCTCGAGGTACCGCGTCTCGCGGCGCGCCGGGTCGTGCTACGGCTGTTGCGCGATCGCGATGACTTCCCGGCCGGGCAGCACCCGCGCGTGGTCTTCGAGGCCGAGCACGAAGCCGGGCGCGGTGGCACGCAGCGTTTCCTCGCACGAGCCGAAGGCACTGTACACGCGGGCCAGGGGCTGGTTGGCGGCGACCTGCTGGCCGGGTTCGACGGCGAAACGGATCAGTCCGCTGGTAGTACACAGAGGCCGGTTCGTGTACTGGAGCAGACCCGAGCCGTTCGGCGCGCTGGCCGCCTCCCCGGCCGGGTCGATCATCTCCAGCTCGCGCAGGATGGACAGCAGCGCGTCGCGGCCCGCCGCCACGCTTTGCTCGACGATCGCGAACGCGCCGCCCGCCTCGACGGTAAACGCCGGGATGGCGGTGGCGACGAGCGCGCCGGCCAGCGTGTTGTGCAGCGGGTGCAGCACGTCGGAGTCCTCGACCAGGAACAGCCCGCTCGCCCGCGCCAGGCGCAGCGTGCGCTGCTGCACCTCGGGCGACGGAAAATCCGCCGCCGGCTCGACCAGCACGTAGGGAACCGAACGCACCCAGTCGTTGTGGATATCGACGACGAGGTCGGGCCCGGTCTTGAGGATGATCTCGAGCAGGCGGTGGGCGATCTGTTCGCCCATGCTGCCGCGCAGGTTGCCCGGGAAGCAGCGGTTGAGGTCTTCGCGGTCGGAGTTGATGAACCGCGAGACGTTCTCGAAGCCCATGGAATTGACCAGCGGGAACGCGTGCACCACGCCCCGACGCAGCGGCGCCTTGCGCAGGCTCGAGAACACGTCGTGCACGACGCCGGTGCCGCCGACTTCGTCACCGTGAATGCAGGCGGTGATCCACACCACCGGCCCCGGCACCTTGCTGTCGGCGCTCACCATCGGGATGCGCCGCTGCACGATGTCGCGGATCGCGGTGATGTCGATGAGCCGTTTCGATACCCGCATGCCGTGAGCCGTGGCGCCTACGCGGCTTGCTGCTGGCGGGTGATTCGTCGCTTGACCGCGATCCGCTCGTCGCAAGCCGCAAGGATCTCGCCGAGCATGTCGGCATAGGACAGGTCGGCGAACCCCGCCATGCGCGCCAGGTGCCCGTCCCAGCACCAGCCCGGATTGGGATTGACCTCCAGCAGCCGCGGCGTGCCGTTGGCGTCCAGCCGCCAGTCGAAGCGCGCGTAGTCGCGGCAATCGAGGCGCTGGAACAGCTTGATGCAGCTGGCGGTGAGGAACTCGACGCTCGCCTGCGGCAACTCGGCGGGGATCGACGTCACGTTCTTGAAGTAGACCGAGTCCTGGTCCCACTTCGCCTCGTAGCCGCAGATCCTCGGCAGGTCCTCCGGCAGCCGCGAGTAATCCTCCTCGATGATCGGCAGCACGGTGTAGGCGTCGGGCGGGTTGCCGATGATGCCCACGCTGATGTCCTTGCCGGTCAGGAACTGCTCGACCAGCACCGGGCGGTCGTAACCGACCCGCGCGCGGACCCGGGCGATGGCCTGCTCGAGCTGGCGCACGTCGTGACAGACGTTGTCGATGGTGATGCCGACGCTCGAATCGCCGTAGTTCGGTTTCACGATCACCGGGAAGGCGAGCGGCAGGGCGATGAACGCGACTTCCTCGGGGGTGACCGAAAAGGCATCCGGTACCGGGATGTCCATCTCGGTTGCCAGCCCGCGCACCAGCGACTTGTCGTAGCAGTAGGCCAGGCACTGGGGCGTGCCGCCCGAGTAGTTGACGTTCAGGATCTCGAGCAGGGCCGGCACGTGCAGTTCCTTGACGGCCTCGTTGTTGAACCCTTCGTCGCAAAGGTTCAATACGAAATCGGTGCCCGGCGCCAGCGCCTCGAGGGTGTCGTGCAGCTTGGAGTGGTCGTCGACGTAGCTGAAGCGGTAGTCGGGCAGTTGCGCGAGCGCCTTTTTCAGCTCGTCGATGGTGTGGTAGTCGTCCTCGTCGAACGTGCCGCTGGGCTTGACGAGGTCCGCGCGGCGGTGATCGCCCAGCAGCACCACCACGTTGCGTGCCTTGCGCTTGCCGTTCTCGCGGGCGCTCGTGTGCGCTTTGGTCGAGCGCGCCGTCAACACGATACGCTGCGCCATCATGCCGAGGTCCTGGTTGCGCTTGGAGGTCGTTTCCAGGCGCCGCGCATCGGCGGCGGCGAAACCGTTGCTCTCGAGCATCGCCGTCAGCTGTGCCTGGTTGTACAGGCGCTCGGCGTAGAACTGGTCGGCGACCACGCCCTTGCTGGTGTGCGTGATCACCTCGCGCGAAATCAGTCGCGTGCCGTCCCTCGACAGGGAACGCTCCCGGCACACGAAGTAGTTCCTGTCGATCCACTCCCAGCTGCGCGCATCGTAGTGTTCACGCAGGTAGTCGCCATCGGTGAAGTCGATCAGCAACTGCCCGCCGGGCTTGAGCAGGCGGCGCAGCTCGCGCAGCACGGCGATGTCGTCGTCGACGGACTCGAAGTAGCCGAAGCTGTTGCCGGCGAGGTAGATCACATCGAACTTGTTCTCGGCAAAGCGCAGCTTGCGCGCGTCGCCCTCGCTGAAGCGCACGTTGTGGCCGTTCTGCGCCGCCACGCGGCGCGCGCGTGAGATCAGGTAGTGCGACCGGTCCACACCCCACAGATTTCGGTAGCCGCGGCGTGCGAGTTCCAGCACGTGGCGGCCCTGGCCGCAACACAGGTCGAGGATGCTGTCGTCGGGCGAGACCTCGAGCAGGCTCACGAAGGCGTCGATCTCGGCCTCGGTGATCTCGGGGTCGGCCACCACGTCGCCGTCGGTGCGCAGGTAATTGGCGTTGAAGATGTCCCGCCACCAGTCGGCCTTGACGTAGCTCTCGAGGTCTTCCACCGGGCCGATGGAGGCGCGCAGGGCGGCCTGCGGCTGCGTACCGGGAGGGCGCTTTTTCTCACGGGATCGGGATCGGCCGGGCATGCTTGGCTCCGCGCATGAGTTCGAAAAGGGGGGCGCAATTGAGCGCTCAAACGGGCAGGCTGTCAAGCGGGTGGCCGGCGCATCCGACCACCCGGCGACGGCGCACGATCCCCGTCACCCACAGCGGCGGGCGACCCGCAGGCGGGTGCGAACGCCGTGCCGGCTAGGGAAAATCCGCGAGGCAGGGAGGTGCGTCGTCGTCGCCACTGCCCTCGAGTCTTACCCGCAGGTCGCAGGGCGAGACGAGGTAGTCGATGGCGCCGACGACATGCGGCTGGCGGGCCCGCGCTCGTCCCCAGAAATCGGTCTCGACGTCGGAGTAGTCGTCCGTGCGCACGATGCGCTCGAGCCACTCGGTCGAGGGGCGCAGGTTGCCCACCAGGAAATCGGGAAACATCTCCTCCTGGCGATCCAGCCCCAGCCCGAACCCGAAACCCTCCAGGAACCGGAACAGCGAGTCGATCCGGCGCTGCCACGCGGCAACGTCATCGGCGTCGAACAGGCTCGGGAACTTGCTGTCGTAATCCGATATCCGGTGTTTCAGCTTGGCCGCCGCCCCCGGCAGGTACATGCCGAACGAGGTCCCCGTGGTGAGGTTGCTGCGCTCGTAGAGTTGCCCGCCGTCGCGCTCGCGCACCCCCCCGGAGACGATGTTGTTGGCGATCACCGCGCTGCTGGTGGGAAAGCGCACGTCCACCCCGGTGGTGTAGAGCAGGGTGTTGTAGGCGACGGTGCTGTCGCTCGCACGGTTTAGGTAGACGCCGGCGTCGGAGCAGTTGACGATGACGTTGTTGCGGATCACGCCCTCGCGGTGCTCGCTGGTGCAGTCCTCGTCCTCGCACAGGCTCGCCTTCGACCCGCCGCCGCCCAGCGAGACCCCGACCCGCGTGCCGCCCATGGTCGAGCGCGAACACAACACCAGGTTCTGCTCGATCAGTCCCTGGCGCGAGTTGCCCTTGAGGAACAAACCGTAGCTCACCCGGTCGCCGAGTCCCTTGCCGAAATCGGCGAGGTAGTTGCCCTTGATGTGCCAGCCCCGCCCGCCGACGACGTCGATGAAGGTGACCGGCTCGGCCGTTTCGCGCACGGCGTTGTTGAACAGCCGGTTGTCGTGGATCTGGGCGAAGTCGGGGAAACCGGTGCCGGGCACTCCGTTGGCCTTGATGTGGGCGTGGAAGTCGACCAGGGTGCTGCGCCGCAGCGCGAAGTGATCGGCTTCCCCGGCCACGTGGAACGCATGGTGGGTGCGTTCGTTACCGACGACCTCGAGATCCTCGAACGCCCAGTAGGCGTGCTGCACCTTGAAGGCTTCGGTGGCGCTCGCCTCGATGGTGACCGTGCCCGCCACCTGCGCGGCCACCACGATCGGGCGCTGCGGCAGGCCGTCGATGCGGGTCTCGATCCGCCGCACCCGGTAGGTGCCGGGCGCCAGCACGATGCGCTGACCGGGCGAGGCGTTCTCGATGGCGGCGGCAAGTCCGTCGTCGGTCGCGACCCGGATCTCCTGCGCGCCGGCCGCGAGCGTCGACGCCGCGAGCAGCAGCAGGCAGGCCAGAGACTCGCGAAGGGACACCGGGCGGATTCCCGCGTAGCGGCGGAACCCTTTCCGCCGGGTCCCGAGTATAGGTCAATGCACCGGGGTTTCGACAGGCGCACGCCGGGCACCGCCGTGCCCGCCGGCGCGTCGCGGGTCGCCGGCGCGGGCGCCTTTCAGCACGGCCTCCAGGCTGCGCATCAGCGTCCCCGGGCCGGCCCACATCGTGCCGTGACCGCCGTACATGGCGGCGCCGTGTGCCGCGAGGTCGGCAGCGCCGAAGATCACCGTCGGCTCGATCACGTAGCGGCCGTCCTCGCGAAGTCGCTGCACGTTGCGCTGCACGGCCGGGTTGTTCCACATGGTTTCGTTCATGGCCGGCACCACCACGATCGGCGCGGTGGTGGCGGTCACCGTCAGCGACAGCAGGTCCGTGCAGGTCGCGTTGGCGAGGCGGTACAGCGCGTTGGCGGTGGCCGGCATCACCAGCACGAGGTCGGCGCCGCGCCCGAGTTGCACGTGCGGCACGTGCAGGTCACCCTGGCGCTCGAAGGCATCGGTCCAGGTACGGATCGCGTAGGCCGCCAGCAGGTCGCGGGTGAGAAAACGCTGTGCCGTCTCGCTCAGGATGACGTCGAGCCGGCGCTGGAAGCCGCTGTGTGCCAGGCTCAGGATGGTCGGCGCCATGAGCCCGGCGACCACGCTGCCGGTGCAGCCGATCACGAGGTGCTCGCACAAGGGGGCGGCGGGCGCGAAGTGATACCCCGGGTTGTGCCGGAACAGGCGCTCGCGGGCCTCGTGCAACGTGCCGGCGTCGCTCGCCTGCAGCACGTGCCCGGCTTCGAGCAGTTGCCGCCACAGGCGTTCGTCGAGGTCGGGAATCGCGGCTGCCAGCTCGCGCGCTGCGCTGCCGGGCAACGGTTCGCTCAGCTGCTGCATGAGCGACGACCACGCCTGCGGGTACGCCGTGCGGTGTTCGAGGGCCGGACCGTCTTCGCCGACCAGCAGGACGCGCGAGCGCCCGGTGATGACGACCGAGCGCGCGTTGCGCATGAACAGATCGGTGATGCGCACCGGCTACGCCTTTGCGCGCCGGGCGCGGCTGAAGACCAGGCGCTCCTGCGCCACGCCGCGGAAGTCCAGCGCGAAGCGGCCCCGGAACCCGAAGCCGTGCCGGGCGAGCAGGTGCAGGACCGGCGTGATCGCCCGCCGGGTGCGAACGAACAGCGCCGGGCATGCCCGGACCGTGGCGAGGTCCAGCCAGCCGGCGAAGAGCGCGCTGGCGAGACTCGCGGTCTGTTCCGAGCGGCGCGTGTCGAGCACCCAGTCACCGCCTGCGCCCGGCGCGACCCGCGCGCCCTGGGCCGCCGGGTCCATGGCGAAATAGGCGAGCAACCCGTCCCCGGCGTTGGCGCCGAAACGGCCGAGGCCGTAGCTCTCGACGAGCGCCTCGTCGAGCACGGCGCCGAGCACGCAACCGAGTACCCGTGGGCACTTCGTGGACGTACCCGACGGCACTGTGCCGGCGAGCATCACGCTGGCGTCTTCGCCCAGCGCCGCGATGATTCCCCGTGCCGATTGCGGGTCCGATCGATGGCCGACGGGCATCGGGGTCGCGGCCCACAGGTGTGAACTGAACGCCGCGGACAACGTGGCCGCGACCGATGCGCCCAGCTTGCCGGTGAGTTCCCGAGCGGCGGGAGACCAGAGGCGCACCGGTTCTCCCTGTGCTGCGGTCGGGTGCCTCGGGGACAGCACGGCGCGGCCGAGTCGGGCGTCGTTGCCTCCGGCGCACCTGCGG
Source organism: Gammaproteobacteria bacterium (assembly GCA_041623575.1). Classification (GTDB taxonomy): domain Bacteria; phylum Pseudomonadota; class Gammaproteobacteria; order JAHELT01; family JAHELT01; genus JAHELT01. Next base: position 6,773 of record JBFJWO010000033.1, on the reverse strand, counting down.
CCTTCGGCCCGGGTCGATTCGTCACCCGGCCTCTGGCCGTGCGTGCGCGCGCGGCGCTGGCCGCGAGGTTGCGAAGCGTTGTCGACGACCCGGCGCAATGCGTTCTACCGCTTCGCGCGAACGCGCCGGCGCAGACCCGCGAGCACCGGCAGGCCGGCCAGCAGCAGCGCCGCCGGCGTCGGCGCCGGGACGGCCACCGGCGGGTCGATAGGCAGGTAGTCGATCGAGACGAAGCCGGCGCCGTCGACGTCGAGCGGGTCGCTGAACTGCCAGAAGATGCCCTCGACGCTGCGGCCTTCGGACTCGATGGTCAACAGGTACTCGATCTCCAGCACGCCGCTCGGCGGCAGCACGCCGATCTCGAACGAGTAGAAGCCGAGCGGGATCTCCACCTCGTTGCCGCTGGTGCCCACGAAGGCCGCGCCGATGTCCTGGCCCATGGTGGTGAGCGCGACGTTTGTGAAGTCCGTGGATTCCATGCGCCCGTAGGTCTGGAAGAATCCGGCGCCGACGCCGTCGATGGAGGAGGTGACGTCGAGTTGCCACTCGATGAACGAGGGCAGGCCGGTGGCATCGGCGGCAGCGGTGAGGTTGAAGCGACCGCCGTCGATGATGAAGTTGGCCACGGCGCGGCGGGCGACGCCGAGCGGGTTCACGATGTCGTCATCGGCGACGTACACCTGGCTCATCATCTCACCGGTGCGGACCTGCGCAGCCTGCACGCCGAGCGCGCCGAACTGCCCGAGTGTCGCGCTGGCGCGATAGCCGGAGCCGGCGACCGCCGCGGTGATGGCCGTCGTGATGTCGTCGGGCCTCGACTCGCTGAGGCGCGCGCCGTCGCGGTCCGTGCCGTTGAACGCGTCGAAGTCGTCGTCGAATTCCACCAGCACCTGGTGGACGACGGTCGCGCTCGCCGAATGCCAGCCGAGCAACCCGGCCAGCGCCAGCGCGGCGATGACCAGGGAGCGAGTCCTGAAGTTCTCCGACATGACTATCTCCTTTAGTCCGTGGGCTGCCGGTAAACGTCCGGCTGCCTTCGATACTTGCGACGTGGTCGCGGTTGCCGTCTTGCAGCGCACTGTAGCGACGAGACGACGCGGGCGTCGGGCAGCAGTTGGCGGGTGTCGTGTGACTTATTTACCAGCAGGCCTGCGCCGTGGCGCACACCGCGCACTTCACCTCCCGGCGGATTCGTGGCAGATTGGGTCCGGCACACACCGAGCGAGAGAAGGGGCGATGAGCACCGAACAGATCATCGATGCGTTCCTGGACGCCTTCCTGGCCCAGGATTTCGAACGTGCCTCGAGCTACCTGTCGCCCGACTCGTTCTCTTACGAAGGACCGATGGACCGCTTCGACGACGCGCAATCGTTCATCCGCGACCTCGAGAAGTACGGCCAGATCATCCGCACCATCGAGCGCCGGCGCGTGTTCGTGGACGGCAACGAGGCCTGCGCCATCCTGACGTTCGTCACCACCATCCCGGACATCGAGCGCACGCGCGTCGCGGAGTGGATCACGGTCAGGGACGGGCTCATCGTGCGCATGGAGGGGTTCCTCGACGTGCGGGCTTACGCACGCATGCTGGAACCGTGAGCGCGTGAGCGTCAGGGACGGGCGGGGCCGACGCCGGACCTGACCGGGCGGCGGCTCAGGCGTCGAAGGCGCGTCCCACCAGCCGCGCCGCCTTGCGCCCCGCGATCAGGAAATCGTTGATTTCGTTGTAGATCGCCGCCGACACGCGCAGCCAGGGGCGCCGGCCCAGCGGCACGATGGAGGCCTCCACCCCGAAGCGTTCCTCCAGTTCGATCTGCAGCCTCTCGGTCTGCTGGTGCTCGGTCACGCGTTCGCCGGGCAGGCGTATCGTGGCCATGCTGCCGAGCAGGTGGGCCGGGGCGGAGAGTTCGGTGCCGAAGGCGGTCGCCAGTTGCCAGCCGGCGGCGACGGCGAGTGCGTGGTTGCGCTGGCGCAGGGCGGCGCCGCCGCACTGGCGGTGATAGTCGATGGCCGCGCTCACGCTGAGCCACGCGCTGGGGTCGCGGGTGCCGGTCCAGTCGAACGCGGCGTTGTAGCCCAGCCCGTGCCCCTGCGAGATGACCAGCGGCTGCAGCGCCGCCTGCGCCTCGCGCCGCACCCACAGCAGCCCGCAACCGCGCGGTGCACCAAGCCACTTGTGGCCGTTGCCGCAATACCAGTCGACGCCGAGCGAAGGCACGTCGAAGCTCAGCATGCCCGGCGCGTGAGCACCGTCGACCAGCACCGGGACGCCGGCGCCGCGGCAGGCCTCGGCGATGCGCGCGACCGGGAACACGACCGCGCTCTGCGAGGCGACGTGATCGATCACCACGACCCGTGTGCGCGGCGTCAGGCGTTCGACCACCGCCGCCACCAGGTCCTGCTCGGCCCTGACCGGGACCGGTATCCGCGCCTGCACCAGCGCCGCGCCGTGGCGGGCCGTGTGGTGCAGCAGCGCCTTGCGCACGGACCCGTAGATCTGGTCGGTGGCGAGCACCTCGTCGCCCGGCGCCAGCGCCAGCGAGGCGATGACCGTGTTGGCCGCGGTCGTGGCGTTTTCGGCAAACACCCAGTCCGGTCCCTCGCCGCCCAGCAGTCCGGCCACGTGCCCGGCGGCCGCGCGCAGCAGTTTCGCGTAGCGGGTGCGAAAGAAACGCGAGGGATTACGCTCGAGTTCCCGCCGCCAGCGGGCCTGTGCCTCGCTCACCGCCTCGGGCACCGCGCCGTACGAGCCGTGGTTGACGTGCACCACGCCTTCCTCGAGCGCGAAGTCCGCCAGCCGCGAGTGACCGTATTTTCGCAGTTGCCCGTTCAACATCGCGCTCTGCCGCTGCGCCCGGCCCCGGGCCGGGGTTTGTTGCACCTGTTGGCCATTGCGCACATGATAGCGAAGTGTCTACGCGATCTGCGGGGTTAACACCATGACCGCCGGGCTCACCCGTAGAGCTTTCGCATCCGGCCTTGCCGTTTCGGCGCTGGCCACGATCCCCGCGGCGCGCGTGGTACGCGCGCAGGGCAAGACCCTCCTCAAGGCGCGCATGGAGCGCGACATCCAGGTGCTCGATCCCGGCTTCATGGTCGGCGGCACGGAGATCACCGTGCAGTACGCCGTGATGCCGCGACTGGCGCACATCGTCGCCAGGGGCGAGCTGTTCACCTGGGCGCCGAGCGAGTACGTGCGCTCGCTGGAGCAGGTCGATCCGACCCACATCGCGTTCACCCTCCAACCCGGTTTCCAGTGGACCAACGGCTACGGCGAGCTCACCGCCGAGGACGTCAAGTTCACTTTCGAGCGCATGCTGCAGTCGGACTGGAAGGACAAGTGGCTGGCGCTCGATCGGGTCGACGTCACCGGCGAGCTGAGCGGCACCATCGTGCTGAAGCACGCCTTCCCGGCCTTGTGGCTGACGACGCTCGCGGCCGGCGCCGGGTGCCTGATGTGCAAGCGGGCGACCGCGGCCGTGGGCGGAAAATACACCACCGAGATACCCGCGACCTGCGGGCCGTACGTGATCGGCGAGTGGCGCCCCAAGCAGCGCCTGGTACTGGTACGCGACCCCGCCTGGCGCGGGCCGAAACCGGACTTCGACGAGGTGCGGTTTCTCAACGTGGAGGACAACTCGGCCGCGGAACTCGCCTACGAGGCCGGCGAGGTGGACGTCACCAAGGTCGCCACCAGTTCGCTGCCGCGCTACACGCGCAACCCGCCGCCCGACACCCGGGTCACGGTGGCCGGCAACCTGCAGTACGCGTGGCTGGGCATGAACACCGAGCACCCCAAGCTCAGCGACATCCGTGTGCGCCGGGCGATCCAGCACGCGGTGGACGTCGACTCGATCATCGAGGCGGCCTACTTCGGCACCGCGCCCAAGGCGCACGGCATCGTCCCGCCCGGGGTGCTGGGACGGCGCGAGGCGACCGGCTACAAGTACGACGTCGCGCACGCCAAGGCCCTGGTGGCGGAGGCCGGGGCCGGCGGACTGGCGCTGGAACTCAAGACGCTCAACCAGCAGGACCGCGTGGTCGCCGCCCAGATCATCCAGGCCAACCTCGCCGACATCGGCATCGAGGTGAAGATCGTCCCGCTCGACTCGGGGCCGTTCTGGAGCATCGGGCGCGAGAGGAAAGGCGACGACTGGAAGGACTCGCAGCTGTGGATCATGCGCTTCGGCGGTTCGCTGGACCCGATGGACTACTTCCAGTGGTTCACCCGCTCGCAGATCGGCAACTGGAACTGGGAACGCTGGACGACGCCGGAGTTCGAGGAACTGTACGCGTCGGTGGCCTCCGAGACCGACGACGCCAAGCGCGTCGGCGTGTTCCTGCGCATGCAGCAGATCATGGAGGAGACCGGTGCCTACGTGTTCCTGACCCACGAACCCGAGGCGTTCGTCCATCGCGCCGACCTGAAGGCGGCGATCGTCCCGACGGGCGAGATGGACTTTCGCCGTTTCGGCAGGATCGCCTGACGGCACCCGGGCCCCCGGGGCTCGGCGCGCACGATGCTGATCTACGCCCTGCGGCGCGTCGGGCTGGCGCTGGTCATCGTCACGTGCGTCGTCTTCACGCTGTTCGGGTTGATCCACCTGGTGCCCGGCGACCCGGTGGCGATCGCGCTGGGCCCGCGCGCGACGCCCGAGATCGAGGCGCGCTTCATCGCCAGGATGCGCCTCGACGAACCCATCCCGGTGCAGTTCCTGGCGTTCGCGGGCGGTGTGCTGCAGGGCGACCTCGGCGCGGACATCTTCTCCGAGCGTGCCGTCGCCACCATCATCGCCGAGCAATTGCCGTTCACCATCGTGCTCGCCGTCACCGGGCTCGGTTGGGCCGCGCTGCTCGGTATCGCGCTGGGGTGTTTCTCCGCGGCCAACCCGAACTCCTGGCTCGACCGTCTCACCGGCGTGGTGTCGGTTGCGACCATCACCGTGCCCTCGTTCGTGGTGTCGCTCTACGCCTTGCTGGTGTTCTCGGTGCACCTGCGCTGGTTCCCGGTCATCGGCGCCGGCGAGCCGGGCGACCTGCTCGACCAGGCCTGGCACCTGGTATTGCCCTCGTTCGCGGTGGGCCTGGGCTGGGTCGGTTACATCGCCCGCATGGTGCGCGCCTCGATGCTGGAGGTGCTCGGCGAGAACCACATCCGCGCGGCCCGCGCGTTCGGCCTGCCACGGCGCACGATCGTCTATCGCTACGCGCTCAAGGTCGCGATCCTGCCGACCGTGACCCTGGTCGGGATCGGCTTCGGCAACCTGCTCTCGGGCGCGGTGTTCGCCGAGATCATTTTTTCGCGCCCCGGCATCGGCAAGCTCATCTTCGACATGGTGCTGACGCGCAACTACCCGGTGGTGCAGGGCGGAGTCTTGATCACCGCGGTGCTCTACGTTGCCGCCACGTTGCTCGCGGACCTCGCGGCCGCTGCGCTCGACCCGCGCGTGCGCAGGAGTCTGTAGTGTTTTTTCGAGCCCGACGCGGCAGGTGCGAACCCGGTCACCCGCGCGCCGGTAACCACAGGAGGTACTCCGTATGACCAACTACTCGATGTCCGCGCAACACCGCCGATGGATCGTCGCCGCGCTGCTGATGCTGCTGATGACCCAGTCCTACTTCCTCGGCGGCTACACCGACCCGGCGGACTGGGACTCCCTGCCGGGTCGCATGATGTTCGTGCTCGGCGGCCTGGCGTTCGCTTTCCTCGCGATCGAGCTGCTGCGCTACTTCTCGGCACCGGTCGCGGCGTGGACCCACGCGCGCCAGCTTGCCCTCACGCCGTTGCTGGCCATTCCCGTGCTCGTCGCACAGGGGATGGCGATGCACCCGGCGATCTAGGAACGCGAAATGTACGATGAGCGACGAGGGTGCATGCAGTGTTTGGCGCTCAGGGAGATCGTCGGAATCCGGGATTCGCAGCAACTGGCCGGCGCGATCGACCTGCTTCGCGCGAAGCTCGACGACGCAACGCTCACCGACGTCACTCAACCAGCGCACTGTCCTTGCGGTCCGTTTACCGATCTCGCCCGCGATGGGCCGTGGCCGGACTACATCGAATACCATTTCCGCTGCGCCGCTTGTGGCGGCGGTTTTCGCCTGGTGGTCGATACGGTTCAGGCGTTCGGCGGTCGCTGGGAAGGGGAGTTGGAGTGCTACTAGCCGGACGACCCGACCGACTGGAACGAATGCAGGCGCCGTCGTGCCCTTGACGAATCCGGCAAAGGCCCAGGCGTTGCGGGTAAGCCTCGTCAAGTCCTCGGTGCTCGAAGCGGAGGTGTACGGCGAGCTCGTGCAGTTGTGCAACGCCGCTTACGGAGAAGACCTGAGCGGACTCATGGCGACCTTCGGTGCGGGCACCCACGTGCTCGCGGCCGTCGGTCAGGAGGTCGTGTCGCACGCCATGTGGGTCACGCGCTGGCTGCAGCCCGCCGGCTCGCGCCCGCTCGAAACCGCGTACGTCGAGGTGGTCGCCACCCATCCCGCTTACCAGCGCCGGGGCTATGCCACGCAGGTCATGCAGCGACTTGCCGCTTGCATCCCGGCACGCTACGAACTCGCCGCGCTGTGCCCGGCGACGAACGGTCTCTACCAGCGCCTGGGCTGGCGGTTCTGGCGCGGGCCCTTGAGTATCCGCCTGCCCTCGGGCGAGATTCAGCCGACACCCGACGAAGCCGTGATGGTCCTGGCGCTGCCCGGCCGGGCGCTGCCCGACCTCGACCGGCCGCTGTCGGCGGAGTGGCGCGAAGGTGAACTGTGGTGAGCGTGCCTGTGCT